>JANMTJ010000035.1:0-11489 GCA_031390295.1 Oleiharenicola sp. | reverse complement strand
AGCGGGAAGGAGCGGTCCACCACGGGAATGATTTTCTGCTCGGTCACAAAACGGGTCATCCCGGCGAAGTCGGCCGGCGAACCCATTGTTGTACCCAGGAGGGTGATCTGCCGGAAGAAGCATTTGCGCAGGTCCAGTCCCGGTGGATTGCCGGTGGTGGCGCCGAAGAAAACAAGCCGGCCACCCGGCCGGGTGAGCTCGATGAGTGTGGGGAAACCCTCGCCGCCAGCGCTGTCAAGGACGACATCGAACGGTCCCCCCGCCGCCACGAGTAGGGCCGGGCCCCAGCCCGCGTCCCGATAGTTGACGCCACCGAGGGCCCCGAGACCCTGGGCCTTGGCCAGCTTGGCCGGCGAGCCGGAGGTCGCCCAGACCTTGGCCCCCGCCGCCACCGCGAACTGCAGCGCGAACAGCGCTGCTCCGCCCCCGATGCCCGTGACCAGCACGCGTTCCCCCGCCTGAAGCCGGGCCCGGGTGAACAAGGCGCGCCAGGCGGTCAGTCCGGCCAAGGGCAACGCGGCGGCTTGCTCCCAAGTGAGGTGCGCCGGCCTGGGGGCAAGATTAGCCACCGGGATGACAATCTGCTCCGCAAAAGTGCCCGAGTCGGGCATGCCGAGGATCCGGAAATTCGGGCCCTGCACCCGCGGATCTTCACCCCAGTCAAGCGAGGGATTGATGATGACCTCCCGGCCCACCCAGTCCTGGTTGACGGGAGAACCGACGGCCACGACGAGGCCAGCCCCATCGGAACCGGGAATGAGCGGCAGTGTGATATTCGCATACAGGCCGAGCTGGACCCAGAGGTCGCGGTGGTTGAGCGCGGCCGCCTTCAGGCGGACGACGGCCTGGCCGGGGGCCGCAACCGGATCGGGCCGGGCTTGGATGATGACAGGCTGTTTGAGCACAGTGAGGACGGCGGCTTTCATGCGGGCAAGGTTGGCGACCACCCGCCTGATGGCAAATCCCACCACGGGCGGCGTGAATTTCACAAGGCATGCCTAGTCGGCGGCAGCTGGATCTGGCATGCTATCGGCTTGAAGAACAACCCTGAAGCCAAAGGCTCCGTTACGACATGACCCGCAAGCGCACCCAGCCTCCCTCCCTGCACCAAGTCATTGCCCGAAGAATCCGGCAGGGGTTTTCTGCGGGCCCGGGGCCGGTTTGCGCGGCGGATGCCCGCATCCAGGCCTATCTCGACCGCGCTTTGGCCGGGACCGGTGAAGTCCCCCGCCTGCCCCGGGGCACGTTTGCCCTCGATCAGACCGGCCTGGCGCGCGAGCTCTCGCTGCCGAAAAACCGGGACAGCTACGCCTCTCCGCTGCTGAAGAGCTACCGCCTGCGCAACGGCATCCTGCACAACCCGGCCAGCGACCGTCGCACCACCAAGGGCGTGTTTCACATCGCCGAGGGCGGGCTGCCGATTCCCGACGACAAGCTCGCCGTGCCGGCCGCGGTATTTTCCCGCCTGCTGGCCCGCGCGCTGCGGCCGCCGGCCGGAATTTCCCGCCTGCCCTACACGGCGGACGCCCGCGCCAAGCCGGCCTGCTTTGTCTCCCTGTTGTTACGGCCGCTCGTGGTGCCGGCGGTGCCGGGCTTCATCACCGAGAAACGGATGGAGATCCGGTTCTTCGCCCCGGGTTCGCTCGTTTCGAACCTGGATTTTGTGGAGAGCATTTTTGGCAACGCCGGCTCCCCCTGCCAGCCGGAAAATGATGCGGCCCTGAACCCCGCCGGCTGGACCGGCCACACGGGTTGCGTGATTCTCGCCCCGCACCTCACCGGCTGCAAAAAATCGGAGCTGGGCCTGCCGCATTACAACTCGGCGACCGAGCGGCAGCGCCGCGACGGCATGTGCTGGCAGTCACCCGACGAGGCCTACAACGGCGGTTCCGCCTTCAAGATCTGCTCGCGCGACAGCAGCGGGGTGATCGTCACGCTCATTGCCGACAACTACTACGGCTACTGCAAGAAAGAGGTGAAGACCCAGATCAGCTATTCGGCCAACCTCTACGGTCTCGCCGAGGAGGAGCACGCGGGTGGCGCGCTGGTTTATCCGACCTACGACCTCGGCGAGGAATTTTCCGGCAACCTGCATGTGCAACAGCGCGGGCATTCGTTTGCCGAGGTGGCCAAGCGCTACCCCTCGCTGATCAAGGTCAGGAAGGAGGGCTACGCGGTGGACCGCAAATACTCCGACATCCTCTACGTGCCCGAGGACGTGGTCTTTGATCTCAACACCCAGCGGGTAACCTGGACGCGGGCCGGCAAGGAGCAGCACCTGCCGTTGCTCGCCGGCCGAACCTATGTGCGCCCGTCGGGTTACAAGGTCCACATCGAGCAACCACCCGCACACACCATGTGGCACCTGGTCGGCACCGTCGCGGAGGGCACGCTCTGCCACAAGCCCTGCACGGTCTCCGGCGGCGGCAAGTCGGAGATTTCCAAGGCGATCTCCGACGCCATTTTGCCCGGCCCGGTCTTCGTGGCGGATTTTGAGTCGGACATGGACCGGGTCGCCGCCCTGATCGTCCACGACTGCTCGAGGCGCTTCCGCGACCCGGCGCGCAATGGCATCGACCACCGGCCGGTGCTGAGCCCGGAGCGCTCCCTCGGCTCGGTCATCAAGCTGCTGACCCCCGACAAGGAATATTCCGACGAGTTCAATGCCTGGCTGCGTTCCATCCCGCAGTATCTCCGCGAAATAGTCTTCGTGGTGAAGCGGCACTACACGCACGACTGGGACGACAACTGGCGGAAGCATTTTTCGGTGGATCTCATCAACGGCAATCCCGCCAACGAGCTGAAGTGCGACAACCGCAAGCTCGCGGCCAGCTACCTGCGCGTCGGCTACGACCGCGACGGGGCCTGGCGGGTCTTCGGCCTGCGTGAGGACTACCACCCGGCGAGCAAGGTGCAGATGGAGGATGACATCACCGCCTCCGTCGTTGTCCCCGGCGCCGAGGCGGGCGCACCGTCGCTCAAGTACGTGGAGAATTGCGAGCAGCGGCTCTTCCAGCGCCCCGATGACGCCATCCACCGCGGTTACGACAAGTTGACCGAGCGCGAGTTGGCCCAGCCCGGCAACTTCATCTCCAACTTCGAGCCGCTCACGCGCACGGACGCCAAGGCACTGCTGGACGAGGCGATCGGCTTCTCCAAATTCACGGCCCCGATGCAGCAGCTGGTGCGGACCGCCGCCACGGCCCCGGATGGTCCCGGCTATTTCGTCTCCTCGGCGCATCCCCGGCTGGTGGACGGCAAGCCGTCCAAGAATCCCCGCTATCTCCAGCACCGCCCCGACCTGGTCGATGCCCGCGGCGTGCATCTGGCGCAAATGGCCACCCGCCTGCACCGGCGGCTTGCGGCCGACGCACCGGTGCTGACCCCGGTGAACGCCGTCGTCCCGGGCCGGCGCAACAACCCGCCCGAGCCGGCGGCGCACATCCGTTCGCTCGCCGTGTTCAACCCGGTCCACTATCTGCCCCTGCCCGAGTTGTTCATGGAGTGCATCAGCTCAATGACCGGGAAATCCCCTTCGACGACCGGGGCGGGCTCCGAGGGCGCGCTGACCAAGGGCCCGTTCAACGCCCTGCCCGCCATCATCGACCTCAATGCCGCCTACGTCTCGCAGGTGCTCACCGGCCAGGCGGCGTTCATTTCCGCCGCCGGTTACGTCGGGCCCAACGTGCGGGTCAACCACGACGTCAGCCTGCTGGTGCCCGAGGTGTGGAGCCGCAAGACCGCGGCGGAGCGCGACCCCGCTTTCCTGCGGGCGCACGGCTACCTGGAAAAATGCGAGGACCTGGCCTGCGACGGTCGCACCATTCAGGCGAGCCGGCTGGGCTACCGTATCACCGCCAAGTTCGGCCGGACGTTCTTCGGCCGGGTGTTCAACCACCCGCACTCGGTGTTCACCGACGAGATGCTGCGGCCCGAGACGCAGGATCTGGCGGTCTTCGCCGACGGCATGGACAACATCTGCGCCACGCACCAGCGCATCGCGCAAAGCTACTTTGACGACGGCACGATCGCGCTGGCCTGCCCCCCGCTCCGCGCGCTGCTGCACATCATGGCGAAGGGCGATTACGAAGGACACGGCCTGGATGAGCCTGAAGTCCGCAACCTTTTCACCCGGGAACACCTGCTCACCAGCGACTGGTATGCCGCCCGGCTCAGCGCGAAGCAGCAGGCCGACATCGCACTGTGGACACGGCATGTCCGCACCTTGGGGGAGTTCATCGCCGCAAAGACGAACAAAGCCGTCGCGGTCCGGTTGCGCCTGGCGAAGCGCCTGCAGGAGGCGCGGATGGAACTGGCCCGGGTGTCGGCCACCGCCTACCTGGCCTCGCTCCGCGGCACCCTTGGCCGCCAGCCGCTGGACTAGCGCTGGGTCAGCCCCGAACAGGGGCTCCTCGCACGGGCGGCTCAGTGCGCTCCGTCCGCGAAGAGTTCGCCGCCGACCACGGTGCCCGTGGCGTGGGTCGTGTATTCGAAAGGGTCGCCATCGTAGAGCGCGAGGTCGGCATCCTTGCCCATGACGAGGGAACCAGTGCGATCGGCGATGCCGAGGATGTTGGCGGCGTTGATGGTCACGCTGGCGAGGGCGGCGTCGAAACCGAGGCCCTGCGCGGCGGCCTGCGCGGCCTCGAGGAGGACGACGCGGGTCTTCGGCACGTAACCCTCAAAGCCGCTCTGCAGGGCGAAGGGGATGCCAGCAGACTCGAGTTTCGCGGCGGTTTCCATGCTGAGGTTCTCGGTGTCGCCGTTGGCCCGGGCCATCGTTGGGTGGAGGATGACGGGAAACCCACTCGCCTTGAGTTCGGCGAGCACCAGCGGGGCGTCGGCGCAGCCTTCGAGCACAATCGCGAGGCTGAATTCCCTAGCGAGGCGGATCGCGGTGAGGATGTCCTGCTGAGTCTGGGCATTGACCAGCAGTGGCTGCACGCCGGTGAAGGCGCGGAGCAGGGTCTCATATTTTAGGTCGTAGCCGGGGCGCTTGGATTCGTCCTTCAATTCGCGCTTCTTGGCATATTCCTTGGTTTTGATCAGTTCAGCCCGGAGCATGGCGGCGGCCTTGGCCCGGGTGCCCGGGGGCTTGTTGGTGGCCGCGCCGCCGGAGCCGGACGAGCCCTCGACGATGGTGAGGCCGTTACGGCCGAGCGTGACGGCAGTCATGGCGGCCGGATTGATCACATCCTGATCGGCGGTGCGACCGAAGGTTTTCACGATCATGGTCTGGCCGGAGATGAGTGCGCCGGGCGAGTGCCCGGTGTTGATGGTGGTGACACCGAAAGAGCGCACATAGGCGACCAGAGGGTCACGGGCATTGTAGGCATCAAGGGCCCGCAGCTCGGGCTGGAAAGCCGAGGATTTCTCCAACTGGTCCTGATCGTGAGGCTGGTTCAAGATGCCGGAGAGCCCGACTGTGCTCCGGGCGTCGACGAGGCCGGGAGTCACAACCTTCGTGCGGACGACCCGGTGGTCTGCAGTGTAGACGTGACCATCGGCGGAGCCCACGTAGGTGATCTTGCCGTCGCGCACGAGCACAAGACCGTTTTTGATCGGGGCTCCGGCCATGGTGTAAACGGTTTCGCCATGGATGGCCAAGGGCATGACAGGCTCGGCCGCCGTCAGGCAGGAAAAGGTCGCGAACAGGCAGCCCAAAGAACCGAGAGTGCGAGGGAAGCAAGAGGGGGTCATTGGTTGTCTCCGTTGGAGGTGAAGTCTGCGGCGGCGGTGAAGCAACAGAGGTGGGCGCGGTATGGGTCGCCGGCACCGGGTCCGCCCACGGCATAAAGGTGATCTTGGGCATCAGTGCGGTCGAAGACCTTACGGCCTTCGACCCAGGTCTGTTCGATGTGAGTGTAAACACTCAGCGGGTCGCCGGAGAGGACAATGAAATCGGCATCCTTGCCCGGCTCCAGGGTTCCGATGCGGTCTGCGAGGCCGAGCATTTTGGCGTTGGCCAGGGTGACGGCGCGGAGGGCGCCCGCGCGGGTCATGCCGGCGCGGACGCCGAGGGCGGCTGAGCGCAGAAAGAGGCGGGAGTCGGTGACCGAGTCGTCGGTGTGAAAACCGACGAGCACGCCGGCTTTTTCAAGGATCGCTGGTGTGCGCCAGTCCAGTTCCCGGGCCTCGAGTTTGCCGCCCGGTGAATCAATCATGATGACCGAGCAGGGGGCGCCGGCAGCGGCAATCTCGTCGGCCACCTTCCAGCCCTCGCTGATGTGGTGGAGGACGGGGGCGTAGCCGAATTCCCGGGCGATGCGCAGCACGGTGATGATGTCGTCGGCGCGGTGGGTGTGGTGATGGACGATGCGATGCCCGGCCAGGACCTCGGCGAGTTCCTCCAAGGCGAGATCGCGGGGCGGGATTTTCTCGAGGTCGCCGCTGGCGAGCCGGATCTTTTCGCGGTATTCGCGAGCCTTGGTGTATTGCTCGCGCACGAGGGCGGAGGACTTGGCGCGGGTGCCGGGAAAGCCATTGGATCCCTTCATGGAATTGGTGCCGTTGGCCATCTTGAGGCCGCCAGCGGGCGAGCCATCGGGAAGCTTGATAAGCAGGTCCTCGATCACGCGACCCTCGCGAAGCTTGAGGTAGAGGGTCTGGCCACTGATGAGGTGCCCGGAACCGGGCATGACATTGACGGTGGTGAGGCCTCCGGCCTGTGCCTTCTGGATGGAAGAATCGCGGACATTGATGGAATCAAGCACGCGGGCCTCAGGATGGATGGGTCCCGATGCATCACCGCCCGAACCACCGCCAATGTGGCTGTGGGAATCAACGAGGCCGGGCATCACCACCTTGCCGCTGACGTCATGGATGACGGCTCCGTCTGGGATAGCCAGCTGACCGACGGCGCCGACCGCGACAATCCGGCCGCCGGAGATCACGAGTATGCCTTGGGCGATGGGGTCACCGGCGATGGGGAGAATGTGGGCGCCCGTGAAGACCTGAACTTTTTCCTGGGCACCAAGTCCGGCGGTTATTCCAAGCAGCATCGCCAGCGATAACAGAGGACGGAGAGACATAGTCCGACGAGACTGCGGGGTTACAGGCCGCGGGCAAATGCAAAGCGGTGCACTCCACGACGCGGCGAACAAAAAGGAAATTCGAGCGCGGTCTAACGGGGCAACTTCGACCGCAGTTTTTTGATTTCTGGGCTGACGGCTCCGCAGGAATCGCCGCAGCCGGGATTCTTGCGCCCCTTCAGCCAGAAGCGCACGAGCAAGCCCGCCGCGACGGCGACGATGGCAAGGGCGATGATGGTTTGGAGAGAGGAATTCATTGAGACAGAATCAACAGAATGGACAAAATGCA
The DNA here is from genome assembly GCA_031390295.1 of Oleiharenicola sp. Classification (GTDB taxonomy): domain Bacteria; phylum Verrucomicrobiota; class Verrucomicrobiia; order Opitutales; family Opitutaceae; genus Lacunisphaera. The sequence goes on along the minus strand of JANMTJ010000035.1, from coordinate 4,169 downwards.
GAAGTCAGGGAGCCGGAGACAGGCTTATTCTGGTTATTTTGTTCATTCTGTCCAAATTCAGAAACCCAGGGCGCGGCCGGTTTGGTAGAAAATGAGGCAGAGCAGCCAGGCGGTGCCGGTCATGTAGGCGATCTGGAACAACGGCCAGCGCCACGAGTTGGTCTCGCGCTTTACGACCGCGACGGTGCTCATGCATTGCATGGCGAAAACATAGAACACCATGAGCACAAGGCAAACAAGCGGGGTGAATAACGGCGCCCCGCCGGGCCAGTGGGCCGCTCGCAAGGCGTCGCGGAGCGGCGTGGTGTCATCAGTCGCCGACTCGACGCCGAAAATAACCCCCATCGAGCTCACAAAGACCTCGCGGGCGGCAAAGGAGGTGATGAGGCCGATGCCAATGCGCCAGTCGAAGCCGAGCGGCTTGATGACCGGCTCGAGGAGGTGACCCGCCCGCCCGGCGAAGCTTTGCGCGATCTGTTCGGTGGCGGTGGCATCGGGATGGGGATGTTTCGGGTAGGCGGTCAGGAACCAGAGCACGATGGAGATGCCGAGGATGATGGTGCCGGCGTTTTTCAGGAACAGCCAGCCGCGCTCGAACATATGGCGCAGGATCTCCTTGAGGCGCGGGGGCTGGTAGGGCGGCAGCTCCATGATCATGTGCTGCGGCGCGCTCTTGAAGAGGGTCCGCTTGAACAGCCACGCGAAGAAGAAGACCCCGCCGGTACCGAGGGCGTACATGAACAGCATGATGCCCGCCTTGGTGGTGGCGGAAACCGCCTCGCCGGGCAGCAGGGTGGCGATCATGAGCAAATACACCGGCAGGCGGGCCGAGCAGCTCATGAGCGGGGCGACCAGGATGGTGACGAGCCGGTCGCGCGCGTTTTCGATGGTGCGCGTGGCCATGATGCCGGGAATGGCGCAGGCGTAGGAGCCGAGCAGCGGGATGAACGAGCGGCCGTTGAGCCCGACCTTGCTCATGGGCCGGTCCATGATGAACGCCGCGCGCGCCATGTAGCCGGTGCTCTCCAGCAGGCCGACAAAGAAAAACAAGATGAGGATCTGCGGCAGGAATATCACAATGCCCCCCACCCCGCCGATGATGCCGTCGGTCAGCAGGTCGCGCAGGTCGCCCGGCGCCATCCAGCCCTTCACCCAGCCGCCAAAGCTTGCGACCTGTTCGTCGATGAAGTTCATCGGCGACTCGGCGAGCGAGAAGATGGAGAAGAAAAGTGCGGCCATGATGACCGCGAAGACAGCCCAGCCCCACACGGAGTGGCAGAGCACGGCGTCGATCCGGTCGGAACGCGACGGGCCCACATCGCGGGTGCGCACAATGACATCGCGGCAAAGATGGCCGATGGCATCGTAGCGGCTGCGGATAAGCAGGCCCGACCAGTCGGTGCCCTCCGCCGCCCAGCGCTGGCGCCATTGGTCGAGGATCTGGTGCGTGCGCTCGCTCAGGAGCTTGGAGCCGGCCACGCGGACGGCGTCGAAATCAGTCAGGAGCAGGAGCGCCTCAGCGCGGGCGATGAGCGGGGAACGGGCGTCGTTGTCCCGGAGCGAGGCTTGCAGCTCGGTGACGGCGGGCGCGACCGGGCCCGGCACATCCCAGCTGTGGCGGGCGAGCTGGAGCTCGACCCGGCTCATGGCGAGCTTCAGCTCGACGAGGCCCTTGCCGTGAACGGCTTCGCAGGCGATGACCGGGATGCCGAGTTCGCCCTCGAGTTCGGCGGGATCCACCTTCAGGCCCGCGGCGCCGGCCATGTCCATCATGTTGAGCGCAATGATGACCGGGCGGCCGAGATCGAGGATCTGGTGGACGAGGTAGAGGTTGCGTTCGAGATTGGCGGCATCCACCACGCAGATGATGCGGTCGGGCTGCGGGGTGTCCTCGCGCCGGCCGAAGAGCACATCGCGCAGGACGGCCTCGTCGGGCGAGCGGGCGGCCAGCGAGTAGGCCCCGGGCAGGTCGATGATCTGGATCGGCCGGCCATGTTGCGACCAGGTGGTGCCGATCTTTTTCTCCACGGTCACGCCCGGGTAGTTGCCGACTTTCTGGCGGAGGCCGGTAAGGGCGTTGAACAACGTCGTCTTGCCGCAGTTGGGGTTGCCCACGATGGCGTAGACTGGCGAGCGGGCCGGCGCCGAGGCAGGACGCCGGCGCGGTGGCGGCGTGATGTGTGAGGGCAGGTTCACGGCTGCGCCTGCTCAGCGGGCGTTGGCGGGCAGCGGCTCAACCAAAATGCTCATCGCCGCGCGGTGGTTCAGGGCGATACGGGTGCCCTTGACCAGGCAGAGGCTGGTGGAGGAGCCGGAGATCTTGGTCACCAAGGCCGCTTCGCCAAAACCCATTTCCCTGACCCGCTGACAAAAGCTGTCATCCCCGGTCAATTCGCAGATCCGGGCACTGGCGCCAGCGGGCAGCTGGCAGACAGGAATGAGGTTTTTGAGGGGAGAGAAGGAGGGCACTGTAAATGAGACTTAGTATCAGAACAGAATCAGAAAAAGGCCCCGGGTCAAACAAGGGTTGCCCGGGGCGGAAGATATTACCGACGACGGCGTTTTACAGCTAGCTGGACGCCGGAATAACGGACGAGGCTTTGCAGGTGCTCGTACTGCTGCGGGTCCATGTGCTTGGCTTCTTTCAGCTCCTGCTCGGCACGCTTCATGGCAGCCTCGACGGCGTTCTCGTCGATCTTTTCCTCATTGATCGCGTTTTCCGCCAAGATGCGCACGCGGTCACCGTCGATCTGGGCGAATCCGCCGCTGACGACGAGCAACTGCGTGTCCGCGCCCTTCGTGACGCGCAACTCACCGTCCTCCACCTGGGTGAGCAGCGGGATGTGGCCGGGGAGGACGCCGATCTCGCCCTCGACCGTCGGGATGACGACGGAGTCGATGGTGTCGGAATACACCTTCGCCTCGGGCGTGACGATTTCGAGAGTGAGGGGCATGTTGACAGTAGTGGGTAGTGAGTAGCGGGTAGCGAGCAGAAGCAGGCGGAGATTTGATTAACTCTGCTCGCTACTCACTACTCGATGGTCGCTACTTAGGATCATTTCTTTGCGGCGGCGGCAATGACCTCATCAATGCCACCCTTCATGTAGAAGTCGGTTTCGCCGACATGGTCGAGCTCGCCATCGAGGATCATCTTGAAGCCGCGGACGGTCTCCTTGACGGGGACGTATTTCCCGGGCGTGCCGGTGAAAACCTCGGCGACCGCGAACGGCTGCGAGAGCAGGCGCTGGATCTTGCGGGCGCGATAGACGGCCAGCTTGTCCTCGGGCGAAAGCTCGTCGAGGCCGAGGATGGCGATGATGTCCTGCAGATCCTTGTAGCGCTGGAGGACGCGCTGCACCTCGCGGGCGACCTTGTAGTGCTCCTCGCCGACGATGTCGGGCTGGAGGGCCTTGGAGACGGAGGCGAGCGGGTCGACGGCGGGATAGATGCCGAGCTCGGCAATGGAACGCTCCAGCACGATGGTGGAGTCGAGGTGCGCGAAGGTGTTGGCCGGGGCCGGATCAGTGAGATCGTCGGCGGGGACATACACGGCCTGCACGGAGGTGATGGAACCCTTCTTCGTCGAGGTGATGCGCTCCTGGAGGAGGCCCATCTCGTTGGCGAGGGTCGGCTGGTAACCGACGGCGGAGGGCGAGCGACCGAGGAGCGCGGACACCTCGGAGCCGGCCTGGGAGAAACGGAAGATGTTGTCGATGAAGAGCAGCACGTCCTGGTTCTTCTCGTCGCGGAAATACTCGGTCATGGCGAGGGCCGAGAGGGCGACGCGCATACGGGCGCCCGGGGGCTCGTTCATCTGGCCGTAGACCAGCGCGACCTTGGACTTGCTGAGGTCCTTCTGGTTGATGACGCCGGCCTCGGACATTTCGTGGTAAAGATCGTTACCTTCACGGGAACGCTCACCGACGCCGGCGAACACGGAGTAACCGCCGTGGGCCTTGGCGATGTTGTTGATGAGCTCCATGATGACGACGGTCTTGCCCACGCCGGCACCGCCGAAGGCGCCGACCTTACCGCCCTTGGTAAGGGGGCGATGAGGTCGATGACCTTGATGCCGGTCTCGAGGATGTCGGCCTTGGTGTCCTGATCGGCGAGCGCGGGGGCGGCGCGGTGGATCGGGTAGCGTTTGGTGTGGGGGACCGGGCCTTTGC
>JANMTJ010000034.1:0-2271 GCA_031390295.1 Oleiharenicola sp. | reverse complement strand
CGCCAGCTCGAGGGCGGCACTGCTGCTGAGCCCGGCCCCGGCCGGCAGATCGGAGGTGACGAACAGGTCGAAACCCGCCGGCTGCGGCAGCTTGAAATCGCGGAGACTCCACCAGACCCCCAGCGGATAGTTGGCCCAGGCATCCGGTCCGGTCAGGTGCTTTTCGGGCACAGCGGACAGGTTGAGGGGCGTCGCCCCGCTGGCGCTGTGCAGGCGGAAACGCCCGGCCGCGTTTGGTGCCGCCGCCACCCACACGTAACGATCGATGGCTGCACCCAGCACGGCACCGCCGTTATAGTCGGTGTGGTTGCCGATGAATTCGATCCGCCCCGGCGCCCGCGCGACCACGGCCGGAGCCCGACCGTAGGCCTGCTGGAATTGCGCGGCGGGACTGGAAGGGGTGGACGTGCTCAAGGGAACAGGAGGGTGAAAGCAATCCCCGGAGACCCAAGCAAAGAAAAACGCCGGGGTTGAAAGCTATGCTGTTAACACCCCCTATCCTCTGGCCGGTATCCCGGGTATAGTCGCACATACCCATGCTCATATATGGGCTGCCTTAATGACGTCCTCATCCTGCCTCAACCCCGCTCCCTCGGGGGGAAAACCTGCCAACGCCGATGGGCGCACCCTTGGGTGCGCCGGGGAATGGGCTTGGGCCAAGCGGCGTTTTTTTGCCTTGGTCATCGGCTTGGCTGCGGCCGGCAGCAGCAGCGCGGCCACCATTGAGGACGATTACGTGCCCTTCCCGGGCATCCGGCACGCCACCCTGCCCATCCTCGGCGACGACGAATTGCTCATCGAAGAGGTTTTTCAGAGTCACCTGCCCACCACTTTGGAAAAGGGTACGCTGCGGTTCTCCCTGCATCCCCACCTCGGGGATTACACCCGGAAGGACAACATGAGACTGTCCACCAGCTTGCGCTATGGTCTCACGGAAAACTGCGAAGTCAGCCTGGGCAGCAAACTGTTTTTCAGCCACGGCAACGGCGAGGTTCGCTCCTTCGAGGACTATGGGGCCTCGAATCTCCGACTGGGCACGAAATACGATCTCGGGGAGGTGCTTTTCCGCGGCTGCATCACGGCCATTGGCGTTGACTATGAATTCCCGGTCGGCCGTCCACCCGTGGAATTGACCGACGGGCTCAGGCATCTCCGGCCCTATGTCACCTTTTCCCACCGGCTCGAGTCGCACCCCGACGTGCGCATCTTCCTGGGCTTTCGGCTTGATGCGGTGACCCACACCGACCTGCAGGGCGAACTGGGAAAAAACGCCTTCAACTCCAGTTCAACGGGCGTCACGGGCGGACTGGTGATCGATCGCCATGCCTGGCATTACACCTTTGAAGCGTCGGTCGATACGACCCGCCTCATCGGTCGTGGGAAGGAGGACGTCTTCACGTTCCGGCCCGGCATCCTCTATGAAATTCCCAACCGCCGTCATCCGGAACGCCGCAGCCTTTGGATGGTGGGTGTGGCCGTGAAAAGCGAGTACGGCCCTGGCGGCACCAGCCTGGGGGCCTCGTTCAAGCTTCGCTACAGTCGCGACATCAAGAACCGGCATCTTCGCGCCCCGTTTGCCTCGAAGAAGTAACGGAAAGCCGGGTGCCCTCACGCCGGTTTGCTGTCGCCCCACCGCCAGTGGCGGATCTCCGGCATATCCTGGCCGTGTTCGGCGATGTAGTGCCGGTGCTCGACCAGTTTTGCCATGAGCCGCTGCTTCAGGCGCTGACCCGGTTCACCGGTCTGGGGCAGGCGGTCGATGGCGTCCATCACGAGGTGGAAGCGGTCCAGGTCATTCAATACCGTCATGTCGAAGGGCGTGGTGACGGTGCCCTCTTCCTTGTAGCCGCGGACGTGGATGTTGTCGTGATTGGTGCGCCGGTAGGTCAGCCGGTGGATCAGCCACGGATAGGCATGGAACGCGAAGATGACCGGTTTGTCCCGGGTGAAGAGCGCGTCGAACTCCTCGTCGCTCAAGCCGTGCGGATGCTCGGCCGCGGGCTGCAGCTTCATGAGGTCAACCACGTTGACCACCCGGATTTTCAGGCCGGGTAGCTGTTCCCGCAGGATGGAGACGGCCGCGAGCGTCTCGAGCGTGGGCACGTCACCGCAGCAGACCATCACCACATCGGGGGCCATGCCTTCCGCGTGGCTCGCCCACGGCCAGATACCGATGCCGGCCGAGCAGTGACGTGCGGCGGCGGCCATCGTCAGCCATTGCGGCGCCGGATGTTTGCCGGCGACGACGACGTTGACGTAATGGCGGCTGCG
>JANMTJ010000574.1:0-13927 GCA_031390295.1 Oleiharenicola sp. | reverse complement strand
TTCATCGGAATACGGCGAGTTCACCCTGCATGTCTTCCGCAGCAAGGTGGACGGCAGGCATCATCTCGCCTTCACGATGGGTATACTTGACGGTTCGCCGACCCTGGTCCGGGTGCACACCGAGAACCTGCTGAGCGATGTGTTTCACGCCAAGGATCTCGGCAGCCATCGCTCGTTGCTCGCCTCCCTGCAGCGGGTGGCCCAAGCCGGCCATGGGGCCATTGTCTACATGGAGCAAACCGGGCGCATGCAGGAAACGCTGCTCAGTGCCGCAAAGCCGGGCTCCCCCCAGAACCTCCGGGATTACGGCACCGGGGCCCAGATCCTTACCGCGCTCGGCCTCTGCAAGATCCGGTTGCTCCAGCACGCACCGCGCCGCGTGGTCGGACTGGAAGGGTACGGACTCGAGATTGTAGAACAGGTGTCGGTATAAAGATGGTTTTCGATTGCGGTATCCATCCCAGCCCCAGCCAATAGACCCTTCATGAGCCAATCACCCCCATCTGTCCGGCGGATCAACGGGGCGAAATTCCGCATCGGCGTCGTGGCTGCCCGGTTCAATGAGGCGCTGGTCGACGGCCTGCTGGTCCAGCTCACCGCCGGATTGCGGAGGGCGGGAGTGAAGGCCGGCCGGATTCAACTCGTCCGCGTGCCTGGTTCGCACGAGGTGCCTTGGGCAGCAGGGCGGCTGGCCGCTTCACGCCGCCATGACTGCGTGGTGGCACTCGGGGTGTTGATCGGGGGTGACACCAACCACCACGAGATGGTCGGCCAGAGCGTCTCGCATGCCCTGCAGCACGTGGCCCTCGACACGGGCATCCCTGTGATCAACGGCGTGATTGTGGCCGACACGGCTGCACAGGCCCGGGCCCGTTGCACCGGCAAGGTCAACCGCGGAGCCGAATTTGCCCAGGCGGCCCTGGCGATGGCGGAATTAAAAATCACTTTGAAAGGAAAACCATGAGCAGCCAATTCACCCAGCGAAGGGAGTGCCGGGCGGCGGCGTTCCAGTACCTCTACGCCTGGAGTGTCAACCAGCCGGCCAACGTGGCCAATGACCTGCAGCTGTTCTTCGAGCACCTCGAGAAACCGCGCGACCACTACGCCTTCGCCGAGGAACTGATTCACGGGACCATCGAGCATGTCGTTGAGCTCGACGGCCACATCAAGGCGCTGGCGCACAACTGGGAATTCGAGCGCGTCGCCAAGATCGATCTCGCGATCCTGCGGCTCGCCATGTTCGAGATGCTGCACCGCAAGGACATCCCGCCCGTCGTCTCGATCAACGAGGCCATCGACCTCAGCAAGCAGTATTCCACGGTGGACTCGAAGCGTTTCATCAACGGGATCCTCGACCGGATGAAGGACAAACTCGGCCGGGACGCACGCAAACCGACGACGGAGTAGCGGCGGCGCATGCTTTCCCTTTTCCAGAAATTCCGCGCCGGGCTGGCCAAGACCGTTTCCGCCATTTCCGCGAAGACCCACGGGTTGTTCGGTGGACGGAAAATCGACGCCGCCTCGCTCGACGAACTGGAAGAGGCACTCTACACGGCGGACTTCGGGGTGGAAACCACCACGGAGATTCTGGCGGAGATCAAAGCCGCCTACCAAAATGACCCGGCATTGCAGGGGCGGCAGGCGGCGTCAATTGGAGCCACGGTTTTGCAACGGGTGCTGGCAGGTTCGGAGGGCATGGTTGAGATCGGGTCCAGCCGGCCCGCCGTCATCTGCATGATCGGGGTGAACGGTTCGGGCAAGACAACCACGACCGCCAAGCTGGCGTATAAATTCAAGGCTGACGGACAATCCGTGCTGGTGGCGGCCTGCGACACCTTCCGGGCCGCGGCAGTGGAGCAGCTCAAGAGCTGGGCTACCCGTCTGGAACTGGACATTGTGGCAAGTCATCCGGGTGCGGACCCGGCGGCCGTCGCCTTCGATGCCTGGCAAGCGGCCAAGGCGCGGGGCAAGGACTGGCTGATCGTGGACACGGCCGGACGGTTGCACACCAAGGGCAACCTGATGGAGGAACTGGCCAAGATCCGCCGCGTGCTGCAGAAAAACGACCCCACCGCACCCCAGCATCGCTGGCTGGTGGTTGATGGAAGCCTGGGAGCCAACTCCATCGAGCAGGCCAAGGTGTTTCACCAGAGTTTTGGCCTGACCGGGTTGATCCTCACCAAGCTCGATGGCACCAGCCGGGGTGGCGCCATCGTGGGCATCTACCGCCAGTTGAAGATCCCGATTTATTTCATCGGCCTCGGCGAACAGCCGGAGGACCTGCAACCGTTCTCGGCGGAGAACTACGCCAAAGCGGTCTTTGGTCTGGAACAATAGTGCCGCGGTTTGCCGGCCGTTTGAGGTGCGGTCAGGTCATGTGATTGATCCAGGGGCGACGTCGCCGAATGGGTACTGTCAGGCTCAGCACACCTGAAAATAGGCGGTTATCGCAGTACGGCCCAAGCCGCATCATCTGCTTTGTTTTCGTCGTGATTTTTCGTGCCCTGCAAAGGGTGCGAGAGGTGACCAAAGGGGCTCGCGGGCGTTTGACTGGCCCGTTGCGCGCACGCGAGCCCTCAATTTCATACCAGGTGTTCTTCGAAGGACGCGGATCAACCTCCGCGTCCTTTGTTTTTATCAGCTGCAGCGAGCCCTTCTCACGATCTAACGGAGCATGGCGACCTGCATGGACCGACCCGGGGCCACAGGTTTGAACGCTGCAACCACGACCCCCACGAAATTCTCCGCCACGAGCGGCTCCATGTCGTGGATGGCGTTGTTCAGTCCTTGCACCCGCCAGCCGTCCCGCGCCTTGGCTACCAGCACATGGGCCACGACGGTCTGTTGCTTGGTGCGGTAGAGCGCAGTCTGTCCGCGCTTGAGTTCGGCGTAGGGCAGTTGCTGCAAGACCAAAATGGTACCCGGCGCATAGAGCGGCTGCATGGACCGGCCTAATCCGACAAGGACAAAGGCATCGGGTGTCTTATCGGCCAGCGCGCTGGCCTGCTGCCAGGCATCCGACTCGGCGGCCGTCACCGGTCGGGGCGATTGTCCGGTATATATGCCGCGAATCCAAGGGTGCTCGGTCTCCTGGGCGATGGCACTCGTGAATAGGAGAGCTGCCATACTGCATCCAAACCAGGAAAGACGCCGGAGCATGGGCCAATACTTCGCATGATCCGGACCAAGGCGAGCAGTTGCTGCTAGTGTTGATTCCCCAGCTCGTCTGGATAAATCCACCCGAGCCATATGGCCCGGCTACCCGGCCGGTGGTATCGCCGGCTTGCGCTCCCGGCCGAAGAATCGGCGCCGAGCGAGGGCAAAGCCGGTGTACACCAGAAAGCACCCGCCGACGGACGCGAGGCCGGCGATTAACTGCGCGATGCCGCCAAGTGCCTCGCCCGTATGCAGGTAGCGGGTCCAGGCCCGGACCTTGCGTGCGGCGGAGAGGCCGTCGTAGTCGTCGCGTTGGAGCAGGGCACCGGTGAACGGATCAAATTGTATCGTGGTGGTCGCCGTACGCGGCCAACTGCCTTGCTCACGCACGGTGAAGCTGGCGGGTTGCGGCTTGGCGACGTCGGGTTGGTGGACAAAGCGAAAGGTGATGGTCTGCCACGCAGGCAGCTCGCGCTGGACGACGGCCAGCAGCATTTCGCGCGCGACGGGGCGGGCTTCGGGTTTAGGCGCCGGTACTGTCGCAGGCGGTGGTGGTGCACCGCTGCTCTGCGGCCCCGATGCCGGTATGGGGGTGCGGGTGAGCGTGTAGGTCAGTTCTGCCCCCCAGCGGAAGGAGATCGGCAGTGCGGTGAGAGTCAGCACGATCAACACTGGGGCGCACCAGAACCCAATGACCTGATGCCAGTTCAGGTCGCGGGCCCCGGCGGACAGGTGTTGCCGGAACCAAAGGCCGGGGCGAAGGGCGCGCCAACCTGGCGAGCGCGGCCACCAGAGAATAAGGCCGGAAAAGCCGAGGAAGCAAAAAGTGAGGTTGGCGATCCCGGTGGCGAGCCTGCCCCGGGGGCGGGATGCCTCACCGGAGAAGCCAAGGAAACGGTGCCACTCGAACATGCGTTGCATGAACCGACCCATCGCAAATGATCCGGGCCGCCGCACCTTGCCGGTGTAGGGATTGGCGTGCCAGCCTTCGGTGCGGCCGCCCGTGAACGCGACCGCCATGAGCGGATCGCGGGAGACGATGATGTTGGCGGGACGGGCATCGGGGAACGCGGTGTGCAGGCGGGCAGACAACTCCTCGACGTCGAGGCGCGGGGTACCGGGCTCTGGGGGTGCAACCCGGCGGGCGTCGCGCTCGGCCCACGCTGTCAGTTCCTTCTCAAAGGCCAGTGCCGTGCCCGTGAAACAAAGCACGGCGATCACCAGTCCACAGATAACACCGGCAGCGAGGTGGAACCAGAACAGGACCGGACGGAAACGCATGAGGCAACGTAAGTGCAGGCGAACCGTTGGCGAGCGGTTAGAACACTGTGGTCACGCTAAGGCGGAGCGCGCGGGGCGAGCCCGGGGTGATGTTGGTGTTGCTGTGAGCCGAGGCGTGGTAGTCACGGTCGAACAGGTTCTCGAGATTGGCCTGCACGCGGACCCGGTCGTTGACCCGGTAGAAGACCGCCGCGTCGAAACGCACGAAGCCGGGAAGTTTGACGGTGTTGTCGGTCGAGGCGTAGATCTCGTCACGGTAAATTACGCCCAGGCCGAGCCCGAACCGCCGGTTGAAGTCGTAGCGATTCCAAAGGGAAAGGGTGTGGCGTGGGAGCTGGGCCAGGCGAGCGCCGGCGACCACCGTGGCCGACTGGGTGGTCTTGATCCTGCCGTCCTGGTACGCGTAACCGCCCGCGACGCTCCAGCTTTTCGTGAGACGGCCGGTCAGGCCCAGCTCCACGCCCTTGGCGCGCTGTCCGTCCACCAGAAGGGATTTGGTCGGGTTGGCGGGATCAGTTATCACCACGTTGCTGCGATCGAGGCGATAGGTCGCGACGGTAAACGCGAGATCAGGGCGGACGTCCCATTTAGCACCGATCTCGTAATTGCTGAACTTTTCCGGTTCCAGCGACCGGTTGGTGAGGTTCAACGAGGACAATTGTTCGCCCGCCCGGGGTATGTTGGTCATGGTGTAGCTGGCGTAGAAAGAGAGCTCATCCCGCGGCTTGAACAGGAGGCCGGTGCGGGGCGAGACCAGGGTGTCGGTGCTGTCCACGGTGGTCGCGGTGCGGTTGTTGCGGAAATCCATGGTGAATCTTTCCAGTCGCACACCGATGATGGCCTGCAGCTGCGGCAGGAGGCTGATCTGGTCCTGCGCATAAACCGCCACCGTGCGGGCGACGCCGTGATTGTCGGCGTCGGTGGCACTTGGCCGGTAGGTGAGCGGAGCCGTGGGACGCGGGTCAGTTACCGGCACCAGCATTGAGGTCGTCGTCGGGCTGATGGAATCGAAGTAGCCGGTGAGGCGCAGGTTGTCGGTCCCCTGGCGGGCGAGTTCAAGACCGGCCAGCAGATGATGCTGAACGGCGCCCGTCTCGAGGGAGAATTCAAGATCGGTTTGGTTGCACAGGTTTTTGCGGTCAGTGGCGGCGTTATAGGCTGAGATCGCGACGCTCGTGCCGGCTGCGTTCACCGCGCCGGGGAAGACATTCTGGTAGAATTTCCCGTAGGCGCTGAATCGTGTGTGGCTGCGCAGGCTGATTCCATTCGCGAAACTGTGTTCCACCACAGCAAACGCCGTGTTCACGGTGGCCCGGGCCGGGCTTTGCGTGGGATCGCCGAAAAAGGTGGCGGCATCGGTCGGTAATGGCCGGCCCTGGAACGAAGGGACGCCGCGGTCGGCGACGCGCTCGTCGTGGAAGTATTCGTAACCGAAGCGCAGCGTGGTTGATGGTGCCAGCACGTAAGCGAACGTCGGATTTACGCCGTGGCGCTTGAGCGTCACGCCGTCGCGATAGCTGCCACTGTCCTCGTACAGGCCGGTCAGGCGGAAGGCCAGCGCGCGGGTGACGGCCTGGCCGACGTCGAGGGTGGCGCGAAACTGATCCCAAGAGCCGGCCTGCAGGGTCAGCTCGCGCAACGTCTGCCCCAGGGCCTGCTTGGTGACTCGGTTGATGAGGCCGCCGGAGCCGCCCCGGCCGAAGATCATCGCATTGGGACCCTTCAGCACCTCCACGCGATCCACGTTGTAGAGGTCACGGAAGTATTGCACATCGTCCCGGGCCCCATCGACGAAGAAGTCAGCTGTCGTGCTGTTGCCCCGCAACACGGGGGTGTCGCGATTGCCCTCACCCTGGGCGATGCCCACACCCGGCACGTAACGTGTCACGTCGCCGACACTGCGCATGGCCTGGTCGTTGATCAGTTCGCGGGTGATGACAGTCACAGCCTGCGGCACATCGACGAGAGCCGTGTCAGTCCGGGTGGCGGTGACACTGCGCTGGATGGAATAGCTCTCCTTGTCACTGTGGCCGTAGACTTGGAATTTTTCCAAGTGAACGACCTCATAACTGGGCGGCAAGTAGCTGGGTGTGCTTTCGCACCGACTGATGGCGGTGGCGCTCAGCGTGATGCTGGCGAGAGCGAGCGCCAGAGCAGTGCGGTTACTTGAGCGAGACTCGGTCTCAATGGCGGTGCGTGGATTTTGCATGGAATGAAAAGGTGGCAGTCCGCAGCTTCAGGAAAAATGCAGCGAGACAGCAAAGGCCAAGAGGACGTTCACGCCCAGCAGAGCACCGATCACTCGGATAACATCGGAGTACTGTGAATGCTCTGGCTTCATAAAGTGCAATTACGTGAATATGAGACACAGTATCATGTCAATGTCATTATGCGACCCCGTCTCATGATTCTATCCTGACGCGGCATTGACTCACGCAAGTAGCTGGTTTTTAACGTGTCTATGACAAGCGAGCTCGCAGTCACCTTGGGTAATAAAAGCTATCCGATCCATTTCCCGAGTGATATCACAGAAGCGATTCGCGACCTGCTGGCAACCCATGGGAGCGCAGGGCGCAGCAACATCCTGCTCACCGATGATGGCGTCGCCCGGGCGCAGTCGGAGTTTCTGGCCCATGCGTTTGGCGCAACTCCGCGCCTGATAGTGTCCGCAGGCGAGCGGACGAAGTCACTCGAGACCTATGGCCGGGTGCTGGATTTCCTGGCGGCGAACCGCGTCAACCGACAAGGCGTGCTCTGGGTGGTCGGAGGCGGGGTGGTGGGGGATCTCGGCGGTTTTGCGGCGGCCAGCTACCTGCGCGGCATCCAGTACGTGCAGGTCCCGACCACCTTGCTCGCAATGGTGGACAGCTCGGTCGGGGGCAAGACGGGTATCAATCTTTCCGCGGGCAAGAACCTGGTCGGCGCCTTTCATCACCCGTGCGCAGTGTTTATCGGACGGGAATTTCTGCAAACTCTGCCCGCGCGCGAGTTCGCCGCCGGCATGGCCGAGGTCGTCAAATACGGCCTGTTGGGCGACGCCGAGCTTTTCAACCAGCTCGAACAGAATCCGCTGGATGCGCGCAGCGCCGGACTGCCCGCCGTAATCCGCCGCTGCTGCCAGCTCAAGGCCGACATCGTCCGGGCCGACGAACTTGAGCTCGCGGCCGAGGACGGACGGGCGTTGCTCAATCTCGGGCACACCTTCGGCCACGCCATCGAGCAGGTGACGGGTTATACGACCTACCTGCATGGCGAGGGTGTGGCCATCGGGCTCGCCGGGGCGGCTCGCTTATCCCACAAGCTTGGGATGTTGTCCGCTGCGGACATCGAGCGCGTCGAACGCGCGGTCGCGGCACACCAGCTGCCGGTGCGGTTGCGCGGTCCGCTGCCGCTCGCCGAACTGCAGACCGCCACCACGCGCGACAAAAAGAACCGCGCCAACGGCGTGCGTTTCGTTATTCTCAACTCCCTCGGCCAGGCCGCCACCCGCTCGGGCATCACCCCGGCCATGGTTGAGACGGTCTGGCGCGAGCTGGGCGCGGTGTAAGATTTGATGTGCCATTCCGGGGCAAACCAGTAAACTGACTCTCCCATGTCAGCCATCGACGAAGGCATTGTCCGCGAGTATTTCGAGCAGAACGGATTTCTGGTCCGCCAGCCGCGCAAGTACCAGGTGGCGGCGCGCCGCAAGACCGGGGACGAGGAAGTGGATCTTGTGGTCTTCAACCCAGCGTGGCAGCGCGGGGCCCGCAAGCCCGGTTTTTTTCTCTTTTCCAACGAGCTGCCTTTTGTCCGCCAGGCGGTGGTGGCGGTCAAGGGCTGGCACACGGGCGTTTTCACCCCGACCATGCTCAAGAGCAGCCCCGAAATCTTCGGCTTTCTTGAGGAGAATGTGCTGAAGGATGTGAACCGTTTCTTCCCGCCGGCGACGGAGGACAATCCGGCCGTGGGCTTCACCAAGATTCTCGTGCTGCCGAGTCTGCCGACGGCCGAGCCGTTCCGCTCCCAGAGCGTGGAGCTGCTGAAGGAGCACGGCGTGGACGCGATCATTTCGTTTCGCGCCATGCTGCTCGACCTCCTCGACAAGGTGGAAGTGAACCAAAACTACACCAAGAACGACACATTGCAGGTCATGCGCATCCTGAAGAACTACGACCTGCTCAAGGACACGCAGATGGACTTCATGCCTGACCGTCCGGCCGCACGCCGGGGCCGGGGAGGCGCGGCGGAATGAGCATCCACGCCACGGCCATCATCGAGGAGGGAGCCAGGCTGGGGGCGGGCTGCGTGATTCACCCCCACGCGATCATCAAGCGGGGCGCTGTGCTCGGCGACGGAGTCGCGGTGCACCCCTTTGCCGTGGTGGGCGGAGATCCCAATTTCCTGAAATCCGACCCGGCCACGGTGAGCGGCGTGCACATCGGCGCAGGCACGGTCATCCGGGAGCATGTCACCATCAACCGCTCCATCTACGCCGGCAAGGACACGGTGGTCGGTGCGCGCTGCTACCTGATGGCCAACGCGCATGTCGGACACGATTGCACGGTCGGGGACGATGTGGTGCTCGCCACCAACATCATGCTTGGTGGCCACGTGGCCATGGGCGATTTCACGTTCTTCGGCGGCGGGGCCGGGGCACACCAATTTTGCCGGATCGGCGAGGGCGTGATGATCGCGGGACTGGCTCGGATCACCCAAGATCTGGCCCCGTTTCTTCTGGTGGCCGAACGCAACGAGGTTTCGGGTCTGAATCTGGTCGGGCTCAAACGCCGGGGTTTCAGCCGCGAGGCCATTGCGGAGCTGAAGGAGTGTTATGCGGCGGTATTCGCGGGCGGTGACCCGCGCAAACTGGCGGCCGCCCGGGTGGCCAAGACGCCGGAGGCGCGACGCTTCCTGGAATTTTTTGCCGGAGGCAAACGCGGTTTCGCCCGGCCAGCGACCAACGGCACAGCAACCCATGAAGACCAAGGTTAAGCTGGCCATCACCTGCGGTGATCCCGCCGGAGTCGGCCCGGAAATCATCGCTGCCTGGCTCGCGGCGAATCCCGCCGAGGCGGCTCAGGTGGCCGTGATCGGTCCGGCGCTTTGGCTGGAAACACTGCCCGTCGCGGTGACGAAAGTGCCGGTCGGACTTGAGGACTTTTCCGCCACGCCCGGGAAACCCGACGGCGACGGGGCGCTGGTCGCGTGGGCGGCAATGGAGTTCGCGGCCGAGGGTGTCAAAAGCGGTGAATATTCCGGCGTGGTCACCGCGTCTGTGAGCAAGGAACGGCTCGCAGCCGTCGGTTATCCGTATCCCGGCCAGACCGAGTTTTTCGCCGCCCGCTGGGGCGGCGACCCGGTGATGTGCTTCTGCGGCGGCCGATTACGGGTGGCGCTGGCGACGTGGCACATGCCATTGCACCAAGTGGCGCGGGCGCTCGGGCCGCATCAGCTCCATCGCACCGTGGCCGCGGCCGACCAACTGGCCCGGGCGGAGGGCGTGGCGGCACCGCGCATCGGGGTCTGCGGGCTCAATCCCCACGCCGGGGAGGGTGGTTTGCTCGGCTATGAGGAGAAGGATTTCATCGATCCGACACTGGACCACCTGCGGTTGGAATTTCCCGGGCTCTCGCGGTGCCAGCCGGGGGACACGCTCTTCGCGCGGGCGCTGCGCGGGGAGTTCGATGTTGTCGTGGCGCTTTATCACGACCAGGGGCTTGCCCCGCTCAAGACGGTGGACTTCGACGAGGCGGTGAATGTCACCCTCGGCCTGCCGTTCGTGCGCACCAGCCCCGACCATGGTACCGCCTTCGGCATTGCGGGGCAGGGTAAGGCCAGCCCGCGGAGCTTCGCCAATGCGGTCACCGTGGCCCGGCGCTTGATTAAACTCCGGTCCGGGACATAGGTGTGGGCCAGTGAGCACCGCCACCACAGTCCCGCCCCCCGTCGAGGGGGTCCGCGAAGGCACCGAGAACCTCGTGCGCCTGACCCCCGCCGCGGGTGAAAAGGTGGCCGCCCTCATCGCGCGTGACCAGCAGGGGGATTACCTGCGCATTGCCATCACCGGGGGCGGTTGCAACGGCCTCAGCTACAAGCTGCGTTTCGCCCCGGAGCCCAAGCGCGGGGACATTCTCGTGCGCAGCGCGGGCAGGGCGGTGCTCGTGGACGCCCGGACCGCCCTCTATCTCAAGGGTACGGAGCTCGACTATTCCGACAAGATGATCGGCGGGGGTTTCAAGTTCAGCAACCCGAACGCCAAGGCCTCCTGTTCCTGTGGCGAAAGCTTCAGCGTTTGAGGCCCGGCCGGGATTTTTTGCCCTCTGGAAATAGATATTGTCATTCCCGGCGATAGAGACAAAAACGACCTCCCGATACACCTCGCAACGCAAACCACCTGAATGGCACTTCCTTCCTCTTCGTCCGGCGCCCGCACACCGTATAATCGCGATAACCGTCGCAACAACGACCCCTTCGCCGCCATCCGCCGCAACATGCGGATCAAGTCGCCCCAGGTGCGCGTGATCAGCCCCGAAGGCCGCCAGCTTGGCATCATGGACACGCCGAAGGCCATCGCCCTCGCGCTCCAGTTCAACCTCGATCTGGTCGAGGTCGCCGCCGCCGCCACGCCGCCCGTGTGCCGCATCATGGATTTTGGCAAATACGTCTACGAGGAACAGAAGAAGACCTCGCACGTGAAATCGACGGCGAGCAAGATCAAGGAGATCGAGTTCACCGTCCGGATCGAGGCGCACGATTTCGTGACCAAGCTCCGCCACGCCGAGGAATTTCTCGGCCACGGCAACAAGGTGAAACTCCGCCTCAAATTCCGCGGCCGCGAAATGGCCCACCCGGAGATTGGCTTTGCCATGATGAAGAAGGCCCTTGGCGAACTGGAGACCATGGGGCATCCCGACGCCGAGCCCAAGTTGAACGGCAAGCAGATCAACGTCATGCTCACGCCGCTGCCGCCGAACAAACGCAAGCCCAAGTTCCACGTGTCCGAGCCCGCCCCGGAACCGAAGCCCGCTTCGCCGGCGGCGGAGTGAACCGGAGAACCGACCCTGTGGCGCGGCTCTCAGCACGCGGCCTGCTGATCATCGCCGTCTTTTCGTTGGCAGCCTGCTCGGCCCCGGCCCAGCCCCGGCCGGCCGCCCCCGCCTCCCCGGCCCCGGTCGCGATTACTCCGTCCGCCCCGGCTCCCACTGCCGTCCGCCCCGCACCCACCCGTCCGGCCCACCTGTGGCCGTTCACGCGGCTGCAGGGTGCCGACTATGTCAGGGTGGACGACCTCGCCGGGCATTACGGGATGAAGTCAGCCTGGGCCAAACCGGAGCTGGCCCGCACGCTCGCCGTGGACGGTCGCGTGCGCTTCAAGTTCGAGGCCAACCAGCGCGACTGCTATCTCGACGGAGTGCGGGTGTTTCTCGGTTCTCCGGCTCTGTTCCACCGGGGTGATCTCTGGGTAAGCCGGCCCGATGTCATCAAGACCATCGCCCCGCTGTTGCGACCGGAGGACCACCAGGCCCTCCTGCCCCCGGTTCCGCCCCGTCTCATCGTACTCGACGCCGGCCATGGCGGCAGTGATCCCGGCAAGCAGAACCTCAAGCTGAAGCTGAATGAAAAGGACATGACCCTCGATGTCGTGCTGCGACTGAAGACATTGCTCGAGCTGCGGGGCTATGCCGTGCAACTCACGCGCAGCGACGACTCCAAGCTGGCGCCGGACCAGCGCACGGATCTGGAGCGGCGCGCCAATACCGCCAATGTGGCCGGTGCGGACCTTTTCCTCAGCATACATTTCAACGCCGTCGAGCCGCGCGATGCCGCCCGCGTGACCGGGACCGAGACCTATGTGCTGACGCCGCAATTCCAGTTTTCCAGCACCGACAACAACGGTGATTCGCTCACCAACACGGCCTTTCCCGCCAACCGCCAGGATACCGCCAATGTCGTGCTCGGTTACCACCTGCACCGCAGCCTGCTCCAGGGGCTGAAAACATCCGATCGCGGCTTCAAGCGCGGCCGGCTGCGGGTCCTGTGCTTCCCGGCCTGCCCGGCGGCGCTGCTGGAGGCGGCCTACCTTTCCAATGATGCCGAGGCCGCGCGGGTCGGCACCCCCGTGTTCCGCCAGCAGATCGCGGAGGCCATCGCCGATGGCGTGCAGGCCTACAGTGCGACGCTGGCCGGCTTGCGTACGGCGCCGCCCCCGGCAAAATGACCCCCTCATGCGTCATCTTCCGCACCTCATCCTGTTGGCCGTTCTCCCGCTAGCCGTCTGCGCCTGGGACTACGAGGGCCACCGCACCGTCAACAATCTCGCGCTCGCCTCGCTGCCGGCGGATTTTCCCGCGTTTGTCAGCGAGCCGGCCAACGCCGAGCGCATCGCCTTCCTGTCCGGCGAGCCGGACCGTTGGCGCAACACTTCCGACCTGCCCATCAAGCATTTCAACAGCGTCGATCACTATTTCGACCTCGAGCAGCTGGGCGAGGCCGGTCTGGATGCGGCCACCGTCTCCCCGCTGCGCTACAGCTTCGCCGCCGATTTTGCCGCCGGCCGCGCGGTGCACGCCGCCAATTTCCCGGCCATCGACCCGGCGAAAAACTCCGACCACACCCGCGAGTGGCCCGGGTTCCTGCCGTGGGCCATCGCCGAGCAGTACGGCAAGTTGAAGTCGGCGTTCTCCTACCTGAAGGCCTTCGAGGAAGGCGGCGGTACGCCGGAGGAAATCGCCAACGCCCGGGGCAACATCATCTACGTCATGGGCGTGATGGGCCATTACATCGGCGACGGCGCCCAGCCGCTGCACACGACCAGGCACCACAACGGCTGGGTCGGGGCCAATCCAAAGGAATACACGAAGTGGCCGGGGTTCCACAGCTGGATCGACAGCGGCTTCATCAACAAGGCGGGCATCAACGAGGCGGCGCTGCTGCCGCGGATCACGCCGGCCCGGCTCCTCACCCTGTCCGCCACACCCGGCGCGCGCGACCCGGTGTTTACCGCGGCCCTGAACTATGTTTTCGCGCAGCACCAATTGGTCGAGCCGCTCTACGCTCTGGAAAAAACGGGTGCGCTCAAGGCCGAGGTCGCTGCGACCAGTGTCGAGGGCCGGGCCTTCCTCGAGGAACGCCTGCTCACCGGCGGTAAGATGCTGGGTTCATTCTGGTTGACGGCGTGGCAGCAGGCCGCACCCGACACCTATCTGCGGGCTCAGCTGCTCAAGCGGCAGGGCAAACCTTCCAAATGAGCACCCTCGCTGCACTGGGTTGGATTGCACTCGGCGGCGCAGTCGGCTCGGTCGGCCGGGCGTTGATCGGGCTGGCGCTGGTCAGCCGGTTTCCCTTGTCGACACTCCTGGTCAACGTGACCGGCTCCATGCTCATCGGCTGGTTGATGGTGCGTTTCGGTTCCGCCGAACCGGCGGTTTCGGCGCGAATGCTCAATCTGCTGGCGGTTGGTTTTTGCGGCGGGTTCACCACGTTTTCCACCTTCAGCTGGCAGACGCTG
>JANMTJ010000562.1:0-5613 GCA_031390295.1 Oleiharenicola sp. | reverse complement strand
TTGAGCGTGACCACGCGGGCCGAGCGCAGGCCCTCGCCCATGATCGGCACATGGACAATGATGTCGTTGGTGCCCGCCACGAGGGTGTTCTGCGGGCCGTGGGGATCGATGGCGACAACCGGTGCGGGCGGGGTGGCCGCCGCCGCGGACGGGCCGGGGAGAATCTCGCCCCGCGCCACGTTGATCGCCACGGTGCGCCGGAGAACCTCGAGGATCCGCGAGGCATCGGGCAGCGCGGCGTATTCGTAGATGGGGTTGTAACCAATCATCACGTTGCCCTTGGACACGAGGACCGGCGGGGCCTTGAGTGCGGCCCAGAGGTCGGGCTGGCCGAGGATGTGGGTGATGATCATCTGTCCCACCGAGCAATTTTCCGTGTCCTCCTGCACAACGACGAGGCGGCCGGTCTTGCGGACTGATTCCTCGATGGCCGACTTGTCCCATGGTACGATGGACCGCAGGTCGATGAGTTCGACGGCGGCCTCGTCCTTCAGTTCAGCCATCGCCTCCAGCGATTTCTCCACCGTGTTGCCCCAGGCGACCACCGTCACGTCGCCGCCCTCGGTGATCCGGCGGGCCGAGCCGAGCGGGATCGCCGCCATGGCCTCGCCCACCTGGCGCTCGGCCCAGAGCATGTGCTTGGGCACGAGGAAAAGGGTGATGTCCTCGCCGTGCATCGCGGTCCACAGCAGGCCGGCCGCGTCCTCCGGGGTGGACGGAATGACGATGTTGATGCCCGGAAAATGCGCGAAGACCGACTCGTTGGCCTGCGAATGCCACAGGGATCCGCCCGGCAGGTAGGCGCCATAGGGCGCATAGAACACCAGAGGCACCTTCCATTCACCGTTCGTGCGCCAGCGGAGATTGGCCAGGTTGGAGACGAGCTGATTGAAACCGGGGAAAATGAAATCGATGAACTGGATCTCGAACACCGGGTGGCGGCCATAGAGTGCCAGGCCGCCGCCGACGCCGATGATGGTGGACTCGGCCAGCGGGGAGTTGAAAACCTGCGCGGGAAAGTCCGTGGAGAGCTTCTGCGTCAGCCGGAACACTCCGCCCTTGGGATCCTCGATGTCCTCGCCGAAGATCATGCGGCCCGGGTCGGCGTCCAGCCCGGCACGAAGCGTGCGGTTGAGGACGTCGCCCATCCGGTATTTGCCGGGCGGGAACAGCTCGCCCGTCAGCTCGGTGGCCGGACCGGTGGTTTCCACCATCAGTTCGTCGGCGCGCGGATTCTCGGCTTTCTCGGCCGCCGCGTAGTCTTTGCGGACCTTTTCCTTCAATTCGCCCTCCAGCTTCTCGAAATCCGCTTCCGTCAGTTCACCGTCCCTGACCATCTGCTGCTTCAGCTTGCGCACCGGGTCGTTCAGTTCGAGCGCGGCGATGTCCTCTTTGGAGCGGTAAAGGGTGTGGTCGTCGGAGCTGGTGTGGCTGGACAGCCGCTCCAGCTTCACCCACAGGAATTCCGGACCGCCGCCCGCGCGGATCCGGGCCAGGGCCTGCTGGGTGGCGGCATGCACCGCCAGGGGATCGGATCCGTCCACGGTCTGCCATTGCGCCGGGTTGACCACCTGCAAGGCCATGGGGTTGGTCAGCCGGGTCGGGGTCGAGATGCCGTAGGCGTTGTCCTCCACGAGGAACAGCACCGGCAGTTTCTTCTCCCGGGCGAAACTCAGGGCCTCGTAGAAATCGCCCTGCCGGGTCGCGGCGTCGCCGATGCAGGTGACCACGACGCCCTCCTTCTGGTCGAGTTGCAGGCCCCAGGCGATGCCGCACGCCGGCAGCAACTGGGCCCCGGTCGGCGTCGGCACGCTCACGATGTTCAGTTCGCGCGAGCAATAATGCGACGGCATCATCCGGCCGCGCGAGGCCGAGTCGCGCTTGGCAAAATACTCCAGCGCGAGGTGCCGCGTGGTCATCCCCCGGCCCATGCACAGGCCGCGATCACGGTAGTAGGGCAGGATGTAATCGCCGTCGTGCAGCTGGGCTCCGACCGCCGTCAGTGCCTCATGCCCGCGACCCGACACATGAAAATGCCCCTTGCCCTGCCGGTTGAGGCTCTCCTCGCGGAGGTCGCCATGACGGCTTTCGAGCATCGTCACCAGCAGGTGGCGCTTCTGTTCTTTGTTAAGGGTGGCGACTCTGGCCATGGACGGGGTATGGAAAAATTAAGCCCGCAATCCGTCCCGGACTGCAACGCATTTCTCGGCCGCGCTCAGGCGCCGGAACGTGCTTTCCCATTGACTAGCGGGGTCTTGCCCAGTGTGGCGATGAACGCCAGCACGCGCTCCGCCGACTCGCGGGAAGTTTGCGACCCGATGGTCATCTGGACCTTGGACGAGGATTCGACCGGTTCGAAGAAACTGATTCCGATCACCCGGCCCGGCTCGGGGGTGCCGGCGAAAAGCTCTTCCAGGCCCGGTTCCGACGCGCAGGAGGCCAGCACCGCATCCTTCGGCATCACACGCGCAAAATTGGCGAACCGCGCCCGTTTTGACGCCATGTCCTCGGTGAGGGTCTCGATGATCATGTCGCAGAATTCCATGTCTTCCACGCTGGTCGTGATGCCGATGCCGCCCATCGCCTTGTGCGCCGCCGCATGCGTGATCTCGTTGCGCTGCTCGGCGGCGCGGAACAGACCGCGGATGATCTCGACACTTTGGGTGAGCGTGGCGGCCTCGTTGTCGTGCATGATCACGCCCATCCCCTTGGTCGCACACCAGTGGGCGATGCCGGTGCCGATCTTGCCCACGCCGACCAGCCCGATGGCCCGCAGGGGCTTGGGTGGTGGCGTGCCCGGAGCAGCCGGTGAAAACCAGGGATTCAGTGACGGGACGGCGTTGGCGGTGGTCATGCGGTTGGCTGGAAAAGAGGCATAACGACCCCGGCGGGGCCGACAACAGATTTATCGCCGGGCGAACTTGTGGAGGTATTTCAACGCCACTGCGAAATCCTTCGGGCGGGGCGAGGCAATGGTCATCGCCTCCCGCGACCGGGGGTGGTTGAACGTGAGGGCCGAGGCATGCAAGGCCAGCCGGCTGATGAGCGGCCGTTCGTCCGTCCTCCCCTTGTAGCCGCGCTTGAGGTCCGACAACAGCAGCTGCGTCCCGTTGCCGTAAAGCAGGTCGTTGAGGATCGGCGTGCCCGACACCGCGAGATGCAGCCGGATCTGGTGCGGGCGCCCCGTCAGCGGCCGGCACTCCATATGGGCGAGGCTGGGCCGGCCGGCCGGCTGCGGGAATTTTTCCCGGACCGTGAACTCCGTCACGCTCGCCTTGCCGTGCTTTTTCACCACGCACATCCGGCCCGGCTGGGCCTCATCCTCCTTCATCACCAGATCCACCGCGAACACGTCGCTCGCGGGCACCCCGACCGTCAGGGCCTCATAAAGTTTGCCCACGGTTTTCGACTGAAACTGGCCGCTCAAAAAATCCAGCACCGCCTTCGTCTTCGCGCAGAGCACCAGCCCGCTCGTCTCGGCATCGATCCGGTGGACGTTGGCCACCTCGGGGCCCATTTTTTCCCGCACCAGCTCCATCAGATTCGCGCCCGACTTGTCCCGGCGGTCGGGCGCAATCGCCAGTCCGCTCGGTTTGTCGAACGCGATCAGGCACTCATCCTCGAATATGACAGGCGGCAGGGCGGACATGAACCATGGATGCTGAACCTGCCCGCGGCAGCGGCAATACCATAGCCGCGGACCCGAGGGTTTTATTGGGGGAGGCTCCCCGAAAACCCTGTGGCCTTCGACGGCATTGTGGGTCTAAATGCTGCTGCAGATGACACTGGCGCCTCGATTTCTGGTCAATCTCTGGGCGGGGTTCCAAGTCGCCCGCTTCGGACGCCGGATCAAATCCCTGGGTCGCGGCATCGGGGCGCAGCAGGCGGCCTTCACCCGGCTGATGACCTCGGCCGCCGCCACGGAGTTCGGCCGGGCGCACGGCATCGAGGCCGGGATCACCTACACGCAATTTCGCGACAAGATCCCGCCGCAAACCTACGAGCATATTCAACCCCTCATTGCGCGCATGGCCGTGGGTGCGGCCGATGTGCTGGTGCCGGGCCGGTGCCCCTTCTTCGTCGAGACTGCCGGCACGAGCGGCCTGGGGTCCAAGCTCCTGCCGGTGCCGGAAGCCATGTTCGCTCATTTTCGCCACGGCCTGCGCGACGCCTTGTTCCACTACGCCCACCGGATCGGCCATGCGGGCGTGTTTCTCGGCCGGCAGGTGCACCTCGGTGCCAGCACCGCCGTCACCGAGGCCAAGGGTTCCTACCGCACGAGCCTCGACGGCATGCTGACGCTTTGCCTGAGCCCGTGGGTCGAGGCCAACCTGCGTTCGCCCCCTGCCCCGATCGCCCAGCTGCCGGAGGGTGCCGAGAAAACGATTGCGACCGCCCGGGTCATGCTCCGGCGCGATGTCACCCTGGTCGCCGGGACTCCGGTGCTGATCTGCGACCTGGCGGTGGCCGTCCGCGCGGCCGTCAGCCAGCCACCCCCAGCTCATATGCAGGCCATTTGGCCCAACCTCGAATGCTGCCTGCACACCGGTGCCCCGCTCGGGCTCTACGGCGATCCTTTGCGGGCCCTGCTCGGACCGTCCGTCCGCTTCCACGAGGTTTATGCGACCGCCGAAGGCATCTTTGCCGCACAGGACGGAGGCAGTCCCGTCGCGCTGCGGCTACTGGCTGATGCCGGGGTTTTCTTCGAATTCCTGCCGTTCGCCTGCTACAATGAAGCCGCACTCATCCATGCCGGTCCGCTCTGCCTGCCGCTGGAGAAGATCCAGGCCGGCACCGACTACGTGCTGGTTGTCACCACGCCCGCAGGATTGTGCCGGTACATGACCGGCGACATCGTGCGCTTCGTCTCGGTTGATCCGCCACGCCTGCAATTCGCCGGCCGCGCCGCGCTCGAGCTCAACTCGTTTGGCGAACGCGTGAGCGAGCGCGACGTGTTCGAGAGCGTGCAGGCGGTCTGCACGCAAAACGGCTGGCAGGCGACCGCCTTCCATGTCGCACCTTATGTCCAGCGCATCGCCGCGGGCCTGGTGGCCAACGTTCATGAGTGGTGGCTGGAGCTGGGCACCCACACTGTCAAGACGCCCATGGCCAGCGTGCTCGGCCCGGAACTCGACGCCCAGCTGCTCCATCGCAACGCCGACTACGCCGCCCGCCGGGAGCAGGGCAAACTGGGTGCGCCGCTGGTGCGCCTCGTCATGCCCGGCGTGTTCGCCCGGTGGGCGGGCGAACAGCGCAAGACGGCCAGCGCCAGCAAGCTGCCACGCTGCCGCTCCGACCGGCTCATCGCCGACCAACTCGCCACGCTGGCCCCATTCCATCAGGATGCGCTCGCCCCCACGCGGCCCGCTACGCCAACCTTCTGAGGGTCAAGCGTCCGATTTTTTCTGGCGCGATTTCTTCGCAGCGGAAGATTGCTTGGCGTTGAGCCACACCTGGCCCTTGGCGTTGGCATTGAGCCAGTAGATTTCCCCGCCGTGCTCGGCAAAGGTCGGCTTGGCCTTGGGGGATTCGGGCAGGTGCAAACCGGCCGCTCCCAGCACCGCCAGCAGCACCTCGGGCGTCTTCTCCAGTTTTTCCGCGAGTTCGCCCAGC
>JANMTJ010000561.1:0-2042 GCA_031390295.1 Oleiharenicola sp. | reverse complement strand
GGCGTTCAAGGATCTCAAGGACGGCCACGACTACGACGCCCTTTATGCCGCCGCCCGCTGCCGCAGCGAGTCCGACTGGATTGTCGGCCTCAACGCCACCCGCTACTACACCGTCCGTCACGGTCAGATCGGCGGCGGCAGTGATCGCGTCCTCTGGAGTATCGGCCGGGTGCAGACACCGGTGCTGGCGATGATCGTCGAACGTGACGACACCATCCTCCAGTTCCGCCCTCAGCCGTTCTGGGAGCTCACCACCCGCTATCGCGAGGTGGTGTTCAAGTACACCGGCCAGCGTTTCGAACAACCGGAGAAGGCGCAGGCCCTGCTCGAAAAAATGAACGGCCAGCCCTTTGCCATTACCGGAAGTGCCGGGAAAGAGAGTAAAGAGCAGCCGCCGCAGCTTTATGATCTCACTACGCTGCAGCGCGAAATCAACAAGATGCACGGACTCTCGGCGGCCGATACCCTCGCCGCCACCCAGAATCTTTACGAGGCCAAGCTCGTCACCTATCCGCGTACCGATTCACGCTACCTCAGCCACGACCTGAAGCCGCGCATTCCCAAGATCATGGAACAGCTCAAGGCCATCCGCGCCGAGCAGATCGCGCCGCTCAACCTCGCCAAACTCCCATTCACCACGCGGATCATCGACGACACCAAAGTGACCGACCATCACGCCATCATCCCCACCGGCGTCAGGCCGCGAAGCTTAAGTGCGAGTGATCAGCTTGTGTATGACGCCATTGCCACCCAGTTCATCGCCGCCTTTTATCCCGTCTGCATCAAAAATGTGACCACGGTCGACGGCATCAGCGCCAAGGTCAAATTTCAGGCCAAAGGAACGCAGATCGTCGAGCCCGGCTGGACCGCCCTCTTCCCGAAAAAGAAAATAAGCCAGGACGCTGCCGATGACCAGGCCCTGCCTGCCTTTACCAAAGGCGAAACCGGGCCGCATGAGCCGTCCCTGCGTGAAGGCAAGACCAAACCGCCCAGTCACTTTACCGAAAATTCGCTGCTCGGCGCCATGGAGGCCGCCGGTAAATTTGTCGAAGACGACACCCTGCGTGAGGCGCTCAAGGAACGCGGCATCGGCACGCCTGCGACCCGCGCCGACATCATCGAGACCCTGCTGCGCCGCAACTATATCCAGCGCGAAAAAAAACAGCTGCGAGGCACCGATATGGGGCGTTGTCTGATTGCCCTTATCCAGGACCCCTTACTCAAATCGCCGGAGATGACCGGTGAGTGGGAGGAAAAATTGAAACAGATTGAGCGCGGCCAGCTCGACCCCGATGCCTTT
The DNA here is from genome assembly GCA_031390295.1 of Oleiharenicola sp. Classification (GTDB taxonomy): domain Bacteria; phylum Verrucomicrobiota; class Verrucomicrobiia; order Opitutales; family Opitutaceae; genus Lacunisphaera. The sequence continues at coordinate 742 of JANMTJ010000561.1, read as the reverse complement.
ATGGCCGGGATCAGCGGCTACATCCGTACCCTGATCCAGCACAGCTCCGCCCGACGACTTGACCCCGCGCGCTGGGGCAGCTGTCCGCTCTGCGGCAAAGAGGTCATTAAGGGGAATAGGGCCTACGGCTGCTCCGGCTGGCAGGAGGGTTGTCCCTTTGTCCTGGAACCGGAGTGCAAAGGGGTAGCGCTTACGGCCAGGCAGATTCAGACCCTGCTGCAGCTGCACATCCTGCCGCAGCCGGTCCGGATCGATGACGAGCCGCGCATACTGATCCTCTCCACCCAGGGTATGGTCATGGACCTGCATCTGCCCTCCGCCGAGCGGCAGAAAAAAATTGAAAAAACGGATCGCCCCGCCAAGACCCCGGCCAAGAAGAATGAATAGTCGGCGGCCATCGCCTCCATCCAAAATTCTCAGGTGCCAGGCTATTGAAAAGGGACAGGTTCTGTCTTCGTTGTCTGGATTGTTGCACCGGCCATTGATCGCCTGGCACCTTGACATTCCCTTGTGGCCTGCCAATATTCTTATTAAGATTAGTGAAAATTAACTATGGAGGCTTTCATGAATATCACTATTGAAGAAAAAGCAGAAGCGATGCTGAACAACAAACTGGCAACGGGCCAGTTCCTGCGGGTCGTCGTCAAGGAAGGAGGGTGTGCCGGTCTGACCTACGGCGCAACAATTGCAAGCGAGATGAGGGACGGCGAGAGCGTGGTCCATACGGCAGGGGCGATACGTA
>JANMTJ010000547.1:0-2409 GCA_031390295.1 Oleiharenicola sp. | reverse complement strand
CTGACGACCGACAAGGGCAAGGTCATCCACGCCCCCACGGGCCGCAGCCTGACCTACGGCCAGCTGGCCACGAAGGCCGCCACCCTGCCCATCCCCGACGAGAAAACCGTCCGCCTCAAGAAGGAGGGCGAATTCCGCGTCATGGGTTCCCGCGTCGGTGGCGTGGACAATCCCGCCATCGTCACCGGCCAGCGCCTGTTCGGCATCGACCAGAAGCTGCCCGGCATGGTGTATGCCGCGCTGGAGAAATGTCCCGTCTATGGCGGCAAGCTGGTCAGCGCGAACATCGACCGGATCAAGAAGCTGCCCGGCGTGCTCGACTGCTTTGTGCTCGAGGGCACCGATAACATCAGCGGCCTGCGGCCCGGTGTGGCCATCATCGCCACCTCCACCTGGGCGGCGTTCTCGGCCAAGAAGAACCTGTATATCGAGTGGGACGAAAGCGTGGGCGCAGGGCACACCAGCGAGGCCTACACCGCGAAGGCCGCCGAGCTCGCCAAGACCGGCGGTACCACTGTGCGCAACGACGGCGACGTCACCGCGGCCTTCGCCTCCGCCGCCAAGGTGGTCGAGGGTGCCTACTTTTATCCCTTCCTGAACCATGCCACGCTCGAGCCGCAAGGTTGCACGGCATGGGCCCGTGACGGCGGCATCGAGTTTTGGACGACCTCCCAGACCCCCGGTTCCGGCCAGGACCTGGTCGCCAAGACGCTCAACATCCCCAAGGAGAAACTGAAACTGAACTTTGTCCGCGGCGGCGGCGGCTTCGGCCGGCGCCTGGCCAACGACTACATGGTCGAGGCCGCGGCGATCGCCCTCCGCACCAACGGCGCGCCGGTCAAGCTCACCTGGACGCGCGAGGATGACATGCGCCAGGACTGCTACCACCGCCCCGGTGGCTACCACTACCTCAAGGGTGCCGTGGACGCACAGGGCAAGCTCAGCGCGTGGCACGACCACTTCGTCACCTTCGGCTTCAATGCCACGGACAAGCCGGCTTCCTCCGCCGGCATGAGCCCGGACGAGCTGCCCTCGCGTTTCGTGCCCAACTTCCGGCTCGACCAGTCCATCATCGCCACGAACGTCCCGACCGGCCCGATGCGCGCCCCCGGCAGCAACGGCCTCGCCTTTGTGATGCAGGGCTTCATCGACGAGCTCGCCCACGCGGCGGGTCGCGACCCGGTGGAGTTCCGGCTGGAACTGCTCGGCCCGGACCGGGTGGTTCCGCCCAGCACAGGCCAGCGCGGGGTGCCCTACGACACCGCCCGCATGAAAGGCGTGGTCAAGGGTGCCGCCGAGAAATCCGGCTGGGGTTCTCCGCTGCCCAAGGGCGAGGGCCGCGGCATCGCCTTCCATTTCAGCCATTCCGGCTACGTCGCCATGGTCGCGCATGTCGCCGTGGCGCAGGATGGCACCCTGCTGGTCAAGGCAGTCACGGCGGTCAGCGACGTCGGGCCGATCGTCAACCTGAGCGGCGCGGAAAACCAGGTGGAGGGCTCGGTCAACGATGGTCTCGGCGCAGTCTGGCTGCAGGAGATGACCTACGAGGAAGGCCGCGCAGTGCAGAGCAATTTCCACGAGTTCCCTCTCCTCCGCATCAATTCCTCCCCCACCAAGATCGGGGTGCACTTCATCCAGAGCAATAATCCCCCCACCGGCCTGGGCGAACCGCCCTACCCCGTGGTCCCGCCGGCCATCTGCAATGCGATCTTTGCCGCCACCGGCAAACGCATCCGGCAATGGCCGATCACCAAGTCGGACCTGAGCTGGAGCTGAGCCATCTGGAGCCACGGCGACCCCGCCGTGGGCTCTCGCGGGCGAGGTCGCCCGCGCTCCAGTCGGAGAATCTCGTGTCCGGCTGAACCCCGCGCCCTACTGCACGCGCATGTTCTTCAACTTGCGCATGTCGATCACCAGGTCGTAGGCCCCGGCTTCAGGCGCAGCCGGCCCGCTGGCCACCTCATAGGTGGTGCCCTGCGGCAGTTTGCCCGGGAAACGCAGCCGCACGGCGGCTTTGAGCATTTCCTGCGACCCGGCCTCGGTGGCACTGGAGATCGAGCCAAACTCGTCGCGATAAATCTGCTCGGTGGAGCGATCACCCACCACGGGAGTGACAACAAAGATGCGGACCGCCTTGGCGAAACTGGCGCGCAGCACCCCGCTCTTCATTATTTCCCACTCAAGGGCCTGCGGCTCGGCCATCAGCAGATAAGCGTTGCGGTGCGCGAGGAAAGCGAGGGCGAGGAAAATAATGGCAATGCCCGGATAGCGGAAGCGGGACTTGATCTTCCAATCCTCGAGCAGCGAGCGGACGGCAAAAACCACGAGGACCAGGACCAATCCGGCCAGGGCGTAGATCACCCGGTAGCCGTCGTTCCGCTCCGCGGCGGCCAGGCTCACGGCCGCGGC
>JANMTJ010000524.1:0-5132 GCA_031390295.1 Oleiharenicola sp. | reverse complement strand
GGCATCGGCATGGGCTGGGTGTCGCTATTCGATCCGCAACAGCTTGCCCTGCTGCTGGGACGGAAAGATTTGTTAACCAAGCAACCAAGGTCACGCCCGGGCCGGCGGACCAAATTCATCAACCCAACCATGAACTTGTTCACTTACCGCCCCACCCTTCGTCTCATTACCCTGCTGCTGGGCCTGATCACCAGCGCATTCGCCACCCCGCCCCCGGTCAGTGATTTCGTCCGACGCCCGGAAATTGCCAGTGCCGAGATCTCAGAGGACGGCCGGTATGTGAGTTTCCTGACGCCAAGCAAAAAGGACTATTTCGACCTCAATATCTACGACACCCAGTCGAAGGAGTCGAAGTTGTTGGATCTCGGGGGTGAAGAGGTGATGCAGTACCAATGGATCGATGCGCATCGCATCGTGCTCACCACCAGCCGGCGGCCCGCCTACCGTTTCCGCCAGCAGGTATTGGACGTATCTCTGGGTAAAGTAACAGGCAACCTGACCTACCGGTTCGACAAGGGTATATTCGGGTATGCTGAGAGCGTACCCCAGGTGATCAGTAGCCTGCGCAGCGATCCCAACTTGTTCACCGCCTGGTTCGCGGATTTTGATGGCGGCCGAAAGGGCCTGGCGACCATCAGCCTGAATTTGCAGCCAAAGGGCGGGACCGGCCACGACAACTCACGCTACAGCGTCAAGAATTGGATCGATCTCCCTCCCGGCGAATTTCACGGGGTCAGTACCGACAAGGAGGGCGAAATCCGCGTCGTTAACATTTACCAGGGAAAGAAAATGCGCCTCTACTACCGGGCCACTCCGGCCGCCGTTTGGGCGGAACTGCCTCTCGACTTTGAAACCACCACCATTCTCGGATTCACCGATGATCCCGACTTTCTTTATGCAGCACATTACTCAAGCGAATCGAAGAGCAGTCGGCTGCACCGCTACCGGATCAGTACCAATGACCTCGGCCCGGCCCTTTTTGAGGATCCGATTTACTCCATGAGCGAGGCTGAATTCCTTTCCGTGCGCCAGCCGGGCGGCAAGAGCCGGCCCCTTACGCTCAGCTACCACCGCGATGTGTTCTCCCAACGGTCCCTCGATCCTGCCTTTACCGAAGTCCAGGCGGCCATTAACGCGAAACTGCCCGGACGATTGAACACGATCCACAGTTGTGACCAAAGCCTGCGGCGCTTTGTCATTGGCTCAACCAATGGACGAGAACCGGAACGTTTCGTGGTCTACGATCACACCGACAAGAGCATGCTGCCGCTGGCGGCCCCGACGCCGTGGTTCAAGCCGGCAGAGATGAGCGTCCAACGCCCGATCAAGTTCACCGCCCGCGACGGACTGCCGCTCGAGGGCTATCTTTCGCTGCCGGCGCCCGCGGCCGACGGCCGGAAGCCTCCGCTCGTGGTCTATGCCCATGGAGGGCCATGGGCCCGGGATACCTGGAGATTCGATCGCCGGGTGCAATTGCTGACCAGCCGGGGCTACGCGGTCTTTCAGCCCAACTACCGCGGCTCTACGGGCTACTCCAAGGCGGTCTCCAAGGATGACGACTTTGAGTTCCGCAAGATGCACGACGACGTCACGGATGGCGTCAAATTCCTCGTGGCCCAGGGCGTCGTCGACGGCAACCGCCTCGCAATTTTTGGCGGCAGCTTCGGCGGCTTCCTGGCCGTCGCCGGTGCGGCTTTCGAGCCCGACCTCTACCGGTGTGCCATCACCTTCGCCGGGGTCTTTGACTGGAAACAACTCATCCGGCAGTCATGGGCGCAGTCCGACGACGACCAGTTCAATTATGATTATCTCATCAAGAAACTCGGTGATCCCGCCACCCAGGAGGCCCGCTTTGAGCAGAATTCACCGATCCAACATGTCGCCGCCATCAAGGCCCGCGTGTTTGTGATCCATGGCAAACTCGACACCACGGTGGACTACCGCCAGTCCACCAAATTGCTTTCCCAACTTGCGGCCCACAAGGTGCCGCACGATAAGCTGTTCTTCGACACCGAGGTCCACGGCTTCATTGAGCGGGAAAACGAGCAAAAATACCTCGAGGCCGTGGAGAAGTTCCTCGCCAGATACCTGTGAGCCAGATCGAGGGCCGCATCGACGGCGCCACCGTCCGCGCAAATTTCAACGCGATCAACACGGTGCTGCACTATACCCGGGCCGCGCATTTTATCGGCCTGTGGAAATCCGAGCTGGCGTTGATCGGGCAGTACTTCCCCGACCAGCAGGCACACCTGCTCGAGGCCGGCTGCGGCGCCGGACGCGTGGCGGTCGGACTCTGGCATCAGGGCTATCACCACGTCACCGCCTTCGACTTCGCCTCCGAGCTGGTCGAACAGGCGGAAAACCTGGCCCGGGAACACGGCATCACCGGGCTCACCTTCCTGCAGGCCGATGCAACGCAACTCAGCGAGTGTCATATAATAGATGACACTCGATACGATGGCGTCCTGTTCATGTTCAACGGGCTCATGCAGATCCCGGGTCGCGAGAACCGTCGCACCGCATTGCATGAGTTGCACCGGGTGTGCCGCCCGGGGGCCCATTTCATTTTCACCACGCACGACCGCGAGGACCCGAAGGACGTGGCCGAGTGGGCCAAGGAGGCGGAACGCTGGGCGAAGGGCGAGCAGAACCCCCGCCTGCTGGAGTTCGGCGACCGCTACTTCACCGACGAGACCGGCAACACTTTCATGCACCTGCCCGATCGCCAGGAAGTGCTCGAGGATATGGCCGCCACCGGCTGGCTCCATGTCCACGACCGCACGCGCAACGAACTCGCCAGCGAGACACCGAAGGTCCGGAATTTTTCCGACAACTGCCGCTTCTGGGTGGCGAGAAAGGACTAGCAGTGGCTCGTGCGCTGGCTAGGGTCTGGGCATGAAATCGTTGACCGCCCTCGCCCTGCTCGTCGCAGTCGCCACCGGCTTTGCCGCCGAACCCGAGTACCCGAAGATGGGGCCGGACATCTTCGACCGTGCGGCTGATGGCAACGCCCAGATCGCCACCGCCCTCACGCAGGCCAAGTCGGAGCACAAGCGCGTGCTGCTAATGATGGGCGCCAACTGGTGCGTCTGGAGCCACCGTCTCAGTGCCACCCTGCACGAGAGCAAAGCCGTCGCGCAGAAGCTGGCCGACAACTACGTCGTGGTGCTGGTCGATGTGAACCACCGGAACGGCAAAAGCCGCAACGACGCCGTGAACGAGAAATACGGCAACCCCATCCAATTTGGCCTGCCCGTTCTGCTCGTGCTCGACGAGGCAGGCCGCCTGCTCATCACGCAGGAAACCGGCGCGTTGGAGGACGGGGGCAAGGCCCACGACCCGGCCAAGGTGCTCGCCTTCCTCAAGGCCTGGACGCCGAAGTGAAGAGGCTGTAGGGCTGCCGCTTGTCGGCAGGCCTGATCGCGGCACGGCGACAAGCGCCGGCCCTACACCGCAACGTCCGCGAGGAATCACCCCGCCAGTTTCGCCTCGAGCCGTGCCTTCACGGCCGGCCAGTCCTCGGCGACGATGGCAAACATCGCCGTGTTGCGCACGTAGCCGTCGTAACGCACCTGGTACTTGCGCAGGATGCCCTCAAACTTCGCGCCGATTCGCTCGATGGCGGCCCGCGAGGAGGCATTGCGCTCGTCGGTCTTCAATTGCACCCGCCACGCGCCGAGGTCCTCAAAGGCATGGCGCAACTGCAGATACTTGGCCTCGGTGTTGAGGGCGGTGCGCTGCGCCTCGGGCGCGAGCCAGGTGTTGCCGATCTCAAGTCCGTGATTGACGCGCCGGATGTCGAGGAAGGTCGTGGCGCCGGCAATCCGGCCGTCACTGCAACGCACCGTGACCCAGCCGACATCGGTGCCGGCCGTCTGGCCTTTGAGGATCTGGTTCATCCACTTGGTCATTTCGTCCTCGACCCCCAGCGGCGGGGTCAGGAAGTACTGGAAGGTCCCCGGATCGCGTGCGGCCTCGAGCAGCCCTGGCAGGTGGCGCCGCTCCAGCGGTTCCAGCCGCACATGGCGGCCTTCCAATAGCACGGGCTGGGGATCGAACGTCATCCGGCCAGACTAAGGCCGGGGGTTCGCAGCCCAAGCCTCAATCAGCCCGCACCGGCACAGTGTCCGCCAAATCTAATAATATGCCACCGCACTTGCCCGCACCCTGCCACCCTGCCATGTTGGCGGCATGTCCTCACTGCCCACCGACCGCGCCCTCCTGTGGCTCGGCGCCCTGCTCTATCTCGCCGGCTTCGGGGCCGGCCTGCTGGGGCTTGTCCGGCGGTCGGCTGCCCCTCCGCCGCGCGCCGTGCTCAACACCCTGCTGGTCGCCGGCTGGATCGCCCAGATGGCCGGTCTCTACGTGCGCGGGATGGCCACCGGTGGCTGCCCGCTGGGTAACACCTTCGAGCTCGTCCAGTTTGTCGCGTGGTCGGCCATGGTGCTTTACTTCTTCGTCGGGACGGCGTTCCGCGTCAGTCTGCTCGGCCTGTTTGCGGCCGGTTATGCGGCGTCCCTCGCCCTCATTTCGCTGCTCATCCCGGCCTGGGACGCGACCCGCGGCCAGAAGATCTTTGGCTCCAATCCCTGGATCGAGCTCCACGCCGCCCTCGCCGTGTTCAGCTACGGGGTGTTCGGCCTCCTGGCCCTCACCTCCGTGATGACCCTGCTCCAGAACTGGAGCCTCAAGCACAAGCGTCTCACCGGGCTTTTCTGGTTTCTCCCTTCCGTCGTGCAACTCGACCAGATCAACTCGCGGCTGCTTATCCTCGGCGTCACGCTGCTCTCCATCTCGCTCAGCGTCGGCGCCGTCTGGTGGTCGCGTGACACTGCCACCGTCAACTTCCCCAAGCTCTTCGTCACCATCGGCGTGTGGTCCGTGTACCTCGCCGTGCTGTTGCTGCGCTGGCGGGCGCGGCTGGTCTCCGTCCGCTTCGCCTGGGTCTGCCTCATCATGTTCATCCTCGCCCTGTTCTCGCTCGGCCCGGTGAACGCCAGCCGGGCCCATCAGGTCATCCTCACTCCCAGCATCCGCTGACCGATGGAGTCCACGCCCTCCCATCTCTTCCTGCTCGGAGTCAGCCACCACACGGCGCCGCTCGCCGTCCGCGAGAAACTTGCGCTCGACAC
>JANMTJ010000066.1:0-9307 GCA_031390295.1 Oleiharenicola sp. | reverse complement strand
TCTGCTTCCGGTGAAGCTCATCGCATTTTATCGGACAACTCAGCCAAACTGGCAGAACTGTTTGTGGTCTCCAGTGTCAAACTACTGCCAGTTGTGTCCTCCTCCTGTTCTGGGGCACCCGATGTCACTTTCGGCAGCCCTGAGAAGCCCGATTGGGTCACATTCACGGTCACCCGCGACCTCAATCCTCAGTGTCCGCGTTGCTGGCGGCACGTCCCAGTTATAAGCAAAACAACGCACGGAGAAGTTTGCCCTCGGTGCGCAGAAGCCCTTTCCTCCTAACCCACTTTACCCATTATGGCCAAGAGCAAGAAATCCCACGTCAAGAAAAAGCCCGCTGCCAAACCCGCGAAGGCCAAGAAGCCTGCGGTTAAAACCGTTGCCCATAAAACGCACGCCAAGCCCGTCGCCCACAAGGCGCCGGTCAAGGCTCCCGCCAAACCCGTTTCCTCCAAGCCGCCGCATGCCCCGGCCAAGCCTGCGCTGAAACCCACCCTGTCCGCCGCCGACCTCAAGCGCAAACTCCTCGAGCGCAAAACCGCCGGCCCGGCCAAATCCATCGCCTTCTCCCTCGACGAAGTCCGCGAGATTGCGAAGAAAAACGAGAAGCAGCTCGAGTCCGCCGCCAAGTCTGGCAAGTCCGGCAAAGTCGCCTCCGTCACGAAACAGCATGACGTCGCCCACCTGGAAAGGCCGCACAAGCCGCACCACGTGAAAACCGCCTCGCTGGCCGACATCCTCGGATTCAATCCCACCAAGGGCAAGAAGCCGCGGGCCGCCATGATCGACGAGTCCGAGGTGCCCGACAAATACCGCCGCTACTACCGCCTGCTGCTGGAGCTGCGCAACCACGTGCTGACCCAGCTCGGCGAACACACGGAGGAAACCCTCCTCAAGTCCTCCAAGGATGATTCCGGCGACCTCTCCGGTTACGGCCAGCACATGGCCGACGCCGGCACCGACACTTTCGACCGTGATTTCGCCCTCAGCCTCGTCTCGGGCGAGCAGGAGGCCCTGGCCGAGATCGAGGCCGCCATCAAGCGCGTCCATGCCGGCACCTACGGCATCTGCGAGTCCACCCAGAAGCCCATTGCCAAGGAGCGGCTCCTCGCCGTGCCCTTCACCCGCTACTCCGCCGAGGCCAAGAAGCAGGTCGAGCGGCACTCCCACCGCGCGGTCCAGCGCGGCGGACTGTTCGGTGACGGCACCGAGGAAGAGGGCGGCAAGATTGCCAGCAGCGGCGGTGACGACGAGTAAGCGCCCCTCCTCCCACCCATTTGGCCGACCAACCATCACGCTTTCAGCGTCTCCTCGCCTACCGGCGGCTGTGGGTGTTCGGCGTGGTTTTCTTCGCGCTCGATCAGGCCACCAAGTACCTGATCGTCACGCGTCTGCCCTTCGGCAGTTACGGCCCCGCCGCCCATTTTGAGATCTTTCCCGGTTTCCTGAACCTCGTCCATGTCGGCAATACCGGGGCCGCGTGGAGCATGTTCTCCGGCAAAAGCGTCTGGCTGGCCGTGCTCGCGCTCGCCACCCTCGTCGCCATCTTCATCTGGAGGCGGGCCCTCGGCCTGCAGCATGCCGCCGCCCAGCCGGCCTTTGGTCTCCTCTGCAGCGGCATCCTCGGCAATCTGGTTGACCGCCTCGCCTACGGCCACGTGATCGACTTCCTCGACTTCCACTTCGGCGCCTACACCTACCCGACCTTCAATGTGGCCGACAGCGCCATTTGCGTGGGCGTCTTCTGGTATATTCTCTGGTCGCTCAAGCAGCCGGCCGACGGAGCCGGTTCCAATTCCACGACGCCGGGCGTCAAATAAATCCGGCCACCCGGCCGGCGGGCGCGGCTATTCGACGTTGGCGATCTGCTCCTTCACGCGCTCGAGCTCGTTCTTGAACTCGATCACCCGCTGGGAAATCTGCAGGTCGTTGGCCTTGCTGCCGATCGTGTGGATCTCGCGGCCGATCTCCTGCAGGATAAACTCCGCCTTGCGACCGATTTCGCCCTCCGCCCGCAACAAATCCTTCAATTGGGTGAGGTGGCTCCGGAGCCGGGTGATCTCCTCGGTGATATCGCTGCGGTCGGCGAAGAGCGCGACTTCCTTCAGCACGCGCTCGTCATTCACGTCGAGCTCGAGGCCGGCCTGACGCAACCGCTGCATCAGCTGCTCCCGGTAGGTGCCGCTGATCTCCGGGGCCCGGTGGGCGATTGCCTCGGTGCCGGCGCGCAGCTTCTCCCAACGGCCGAGAAAATCAACCAGCAGGGCCTCACCCTCCTTGGCCCGCATGACGCCGAGACCGCGCAAGGCCGTGCCGAGTGCCTTGAGCAGGACCTTGGCTGTCGCCTCATCGGCCGGCAGCTTGTTGTTGGTCCGCTGGGCGCTGGCAATCTGCCAGAGGAGATCCGTGGTCGGGGTGAACTTCACCCCCCGCCCCTTGGCCACTCTCTCGAGCTGCTTCAAGGTGGCGGCCAGCGCCTTCTCGTCCCAGGCCGGACCGGTGGTGTTCTTGCCCGTGACCTCGACGGCGACATGGACCTTGCCGCGCAAGGCGACCTTGCGCACCGCCTCGCCGACCGCCGGTTCAAAGGCCTGCCATTCGGCGGGCAGCGAGAGGGACAGGTCCAGCCCGCGGCGGTTCACCGAGTTCACCTGCACGGTCAGGGTTAGTTCTCCGAGCGCAGCGGTCGCCCGCCCATATCCGGTCATGGAATTCATTCAGAGAGGAGATTAACCACGGATTCCACGGATGAGCACGGATTAAATGCAGTCGAAATCAGTGATAATCCGGGCAATCCGTGGTCAATAATGCCTTGGCCTTTGAGATTTCTATGGCTGCTTATCCAGCAGTCGCTGCACTTGCTGCACGTCCTTGTCCCCGCGGCCGGAGAGATTGACGACGATCACCTTGTCCTTCCCCAGCGCCTTGGCGCGCTTGAAGCCGTGCACCAACGCATGGGTGGACTCCAGTGCGGGAATGATACCTTCCAGCCGGGAGCAGAGTTGGAACGCCTCCATGACCTCGTCATCCGTCGCATAGGCGTAGTCGATCCGGCCCTGGTCGCGATAATAGGCGTGCTCGGGTCCGATCGCGGCGTAGTCGAGACCGGCCGAGACGGAGTGTGTCAGCTCGATCTGCCCGTCGGGATTCTGGAGGATGTAGGTCTTGCTGCCCTGCAGCACGCCGAGCTTGCCGCCCTCGAAGCGCGCGGCGTGCTCGCCGCGCTTGATGCCGCGACCGCCCGCCTCCACGCCGGTGAGCTTGACCGACTTGTCGCCGAGAAAGTCGAAGAAGCAGCCGATGGCGTTGCTGCCGCCGCCCACGCAGGCGATGATCTCGTCCGGCAGGCGTTTCTCCCGGGCCAGGATCTGCTCGCGCAGCTCCTGCCCGATGACCCGGTGAAAATCGCGCACCATCATGGGGTACGGGTGCGCCCCGAGCGCCGAACCGAGGATGTAGTGCGTGTTGCGGACATTGGTCACCCAGTCGCGCATGGCCTCGTTGACCGCGTCCTTGAGGGTCTTTTGCCCGGCCTCAACCGCAACAACGGTGGCGCCCATCAGGCGCATGCGGAAAACATTCAGCGCCTGTCGCTCCATGTCCACGGAGCCCATGTAAACCGTGCACTCCAGACCGAACTTGGCGCACACCGCCGCCGTGGCCACGCCGTGCTGGCCCGCCCCGGTCTCGGCGATGATGCGCTTCTTGCCCATGCGCCGGGCCAGCAGCGCCTGACCGAGGGCGTTGTTGATCTTGTGCGCCCCGGTGTGGAGCAGGTCCTCGCGCTTGAAATAGATCTTCGCCCCGCCGCAGTGCTCGGTCAGCCGTTCCGCAAAATACAACTCGGTCGGCCGTCCGGCGAATTCCTTCAGGTGATGCCGTAATTCGGCGATAAACACCGGGTCCTTGCTCGCCGTTTCGTAGGCGGCAGTGAGCTCGGCGAGAGCAGTCATCAATGTCTCGGGCACAAAGACGCCGCCATAGGGGCCGAAATGCCCCGAACTGTCGGGTAGCTGGGACGGACCGGTGGCGGCGGAAGCGGAAGCAGGGGCAGACATCGCCTCAACGGGTAGAGCCGGGTCGGGCAAACGCAAACGCGTTTTGCCCGGCGCGTTCAAGGGGTGACGGCGGACCCCGGACGGGAACCAGGGGCAGACTGCGGGGTCACGCGCCAGAGCAGGGCAATGACCACCTCCCGCGGGAAACTGACCACATTGACGAGATGAGTGACTGTATTGGGCTCCACCAAACTGCGGCTGGAGAAATTCACCGACTTGATGTCGGGATAGCGGGCGCCGGATTGCAGGCCGCGTGTCTGCCAATAGGAAGCTTCCCCGGGGGCCTGGCAGATTGCTCCGGCGATCCACATGGCGGCGCCGTTCGCCGCGCTTTCCAACGTGCGGTCACCCCGGATGCGCGAGTTGAGCTCGCGATAAAGCCCCGCATCCGGATGCGAAATCAACAAACACACCAGCCGCTCCAGTTTCGCCTGGTTCAACGGTTGTTTCAGCAACGCAAGGAAGGCACCCCGGGCCGACCACTGGTCGCCCGCGATGGTGGTTATCGCGACCTGGGTCAGGAGCTGCTCAAAGGTACCGAGATAGGGACCCTGCAGGTCCAGCAGCCTCTGCGCCTCGGTGGGCGCCCCCAGTTCGGCGAGACGCATGATCTGGTATTCGGAGTAAAACGGGTTGATGGGACCCGCAAACGGCTCGCGCAGGGCCGCCACTGCCTCGGCGCGCGCGCCTCCCCGCCGGAGCGCCAGTTCCGTGCGCAGGAGCAACTGCGCGTGCGGTGCGAGTGCCTGCAACGGGATGATCTGACCAGCAGCGAATGCCTCCACCTCCTCCACCCGCATCGAGCGGATGGCCAGCAGCGCGGACCGTACCCATACCACCGCCCGTTGGGAATCCGCTTTCGCCATGAAGATGCTGGATTCAGCCAGAGTTCTCATCCGATCCAGGGACAGCAAAGTATCATGATAAACCACCGCCGTGCGCTGGCGCTGACTTGCATGATCCTTCCACAGGTTGGCGAACATGTCGTCGGAGAAGGAATAGCTGCGCTGAAACATCATGATCTGCGCCAGCAGCAGGGTCGCATTGTAATTGGACGGATCCCGCTGCCGGGAAGAGGTGAGTGCCAGATACGCCTCGGTCAACCGGCCCTGCCGGAATGATTCAATCGCCTGGTTGAACAAATGCACCGACTGCACCTCCCGGATCTCGTGCCATTTCCCCGGCCAGACCACCTGGGTCCATCTGACCGGCGCGTGCCCCACCACGCGCAATCCGACAAACGCCGCAATCGACCCGGTCAGATAGAGAGCCAGGAGGGACAGCGCGCACCAGCGGACCACCCTCCCCCAGAACGGGCGCACTTGCGACTCATGCACGGAACAGCGCCAGCCAGCAGGGGTATTCACCAGCAAAGGGCAGATCCTCTGGAATCGCGCGGGTTCGTGCCAGTGGAGTATGGCGTCGCAGCGTACTCGACCCGGCACGCTGTCATCGCTTTGGTTCTGGCACGGACAGTGTCCCGTCCGATTTCGCACAAAAAACAAGGACTTGCGGGTGTTCCAGTAGAACATCGCGCCGGCAAATCGCAGCGAGTCAGCCAGCCAGTTTCCAACGCGGCGAAGCATGATCACTCATGCGCGAGCATTGCCGCCGCCTTCCGCTTCCGGTAAGCCAGCAATCCGCCTGCGAACAAAAACATCCCCACCTGCGCGTAGGTAGCGGGCTCGGGCACCTTGCCAAAGGAGTCGATTGGCGCGGTCATCGTCCCGAGTGACGTGAAGGACGACGTCGAGGTCGTGCCGCCCACCCCCGCCCCATAAAGATCCTGGTTCAATGCGTTGGCCTGCTGGCTCGTGAACCCGATGTAGGAGATCCGGCTGTCGTACGTGAGCGTGTAGGTGGAAAAACCGCCGACCGCAAAGGTGCGGATCGCATTCTGCAGGTCGGCAAAACTGAGAGCCAGCGTCAGCCAGGCATCCTGCGAGCCGTTGAACCCGGCGTAATCGGTTGCGGCCACCAGATCATAGGTGGTGTTGAGCGTCAGGTTGATCGCAGTCTGCGTCGGAAAGGTCCAGGAAGTCGTGCTCGGGCTGTTGTTGGACCCCGCACCGGGTGTGCCGAAGGTGACGCTGCGTGAACGACCGTTCACGTTGCCGGAACCTTCCGCGTACATGGTGATCAGGTCGATCGATCCGTTGCCATCGAGGTCCATGCCAATGCCAAAATTGCCGCCGTTGCCCCATTTGTCGGCTGCCGAAATCGTATCGAAGCGGGCGCGGAACATGATGGAGTCGATGCCGCCGATCGTGCCGGCCTTTTGCTGAAACCCGGCATACGTCGCGTCGCCGACAAAGTCGTCGGTGGTCTGGCCCGTCTGCTGGTCGGTCTGCGGATCCTGAATGAGTGAGCCCGCTGGAGTCTGCCAGGCGTTCCAGCCGGTCGTGTCCTGTACCGTGACCGCCGTCTGCGCCTGCAACCCTACTGCTGCCAGGCAAAGCGCAGACACCAGTAGTGCGTATTTCGCGAAGTGCTGGGTATTCGTGCGCATTTGGGTTTCCATATTCACCCCAGAGAGGATCAGTATTTCACCCTAGATGAAAGCCCGCAGATGATAAACTATATCATACACAATAGGTCCTTATCGACCTAGTTAGACACGCTTAACGATCAACAACGTATAGTCGTCCCGTAGTCCCGCAGAACCTGAGAAATCCCTCACTGTCTGTAGGATATAATCATTTATGCTCGCAGCGGATCCCGCGTGTGCCGCCCGGAGCGCATCGGCCAATCGCGCCGTCCCGTATTCCTTGTCCTCGGCGTTTGGTGCCTCGGTAAGACCGTCCGTATAAAGCAATAGCGTGGATCCGGGCGGAAATTCCACCGCCTTGTCCTCGATGACCGACTCAAAAAGCGCGGAGTCCACCAGCCCCAAAGGCATGCCTTCCGAGGATATAAAATCGCTGACGAATGCCCCCGTGACCCGGTCACGACACGAGAGCAGAGGCCGCTCGTGACCGGCCCGGGCCAGCGTCACCGTGTTGCGGACGGCATCCACGATGGCATAGGTCATCGTGATGTACATGCCTTCCCGCATGTCACCGGCCAGCGAGCGATTCAGCTCCGCCAGCACGTGTGCGGGCGAGCCGTGGCCGGGGGCGATCTGCCGCAGCGACGTGCGACAAATGGCCATCAGCAGTGAAGCCGAGATCCCCTTGCCGGAGACATCGGCAACGGCCACGCCGATGCGACCCTGGCCCAGGGCAAAGACATCGTAGAGATCGCCGCTCACTTTTTGTGCGGCGAGGTAGCGGGCGTCGAGGTCCAGCCCCGGCACCACCGGCATCGTGCGGGGCAGCAGCATCTGCTGCACATCGCTGGCGAGCGCCAGGTCGAGGTCGATCCGCTGCTTCTCGACCAGCAGGCTGAGGAAATCGGCATTGTGCACCGCCAGGCCGGCCTGCTCCGCCAGCGCCTCGACCAGCGAGTAGTCCGTCTCCGTGAACGGTCTCGCATCGGACGGATTGCAGACACACAGCACACCGATCATCCGTTTCCGGACCATGATGGGCGCGGCGATCACGGAGCGGACGAAGAGTGCCTCATCCTCGTGCCGCACGATGCGCGGATCGTCCGAGGCCTTGGCGATCAGTTCGCCGCGACCGGTGGCCGCCACGCCCCCGACCAGGCCCTCCCCGACCGGGAAGACCTCGGACTTCAGGACCTGCTCGATGAACTTCGCCCGCGTGCCCAGATTCATCCGTTGGGTGTCGGTGATGGGCCGGTGCGGCGGGAACAAGCCCTCGACCGCGATGCCGCGCATCAGGTTGTCGGCGCCCTTTTCAAAGATGCACGCGCTCAGCGCCCCGGTGCTCAGGATGGCCGCATGCACGATGCGCTGGAACAGCTCCTCGCGGGGCAACCGTTCGCCGACGGCGTCCACCATCGTGTGCATGTAGTCGATGACGATCTGCCGTTCCTCCAGCAGGGCTTGTTTCTCCTCCTCCAACCGGGCCGCGTCCCGCTGGGCCCGCCAGTAGAAGGCATAAACCAGGGCCGCGCTGAGAAAACCGCCGAGGAGAAACAGCGTCATGCCACACCCTAGCGGGATTCCAACCGGTTGCGCAAGAACGCCATCACGTCCTGGAATTTCGCCGCATTGGCTGTGTCGGTGAGGACTAGGTTTTCGTGCGCCTCCAGCACCAATCGCGCGCGCTCGATCTCCGTGTGGGCCTGTTCGGTCAGGGGCGAGCCGGTGCCCATGGGGCTGCGCGAATGGCTGCCCGTATCCACGGTGGCGAGCCGGTGCAGGCCGAGGTTGCGGATCAGCTCGAGGTTGCGCTCCCCCACCCGCGCGAGGGTCAGGCTTCCGGGGGGGGACTGCCGCCGCAGCTCGAGCGCGGCGCCCGCCAGCACGCCCAGAAAGGTGCTGTCCATGCTGGCGCAGAGCTTGAAATCCACCACGAAGCTCCGCTTCCCCTGCCGGACCATTTCGGCAAAAAAATCCTTCAGCCCGCCGCTGTTCATGAACGACGCCCGGCCGTCGATGCGCACGACCACCGGATCGGCGTAGGCGTCGACGAGGAAGACAGGCTTGGTGGAATCAGGCATGGGTTGCACGTGGAGCGCGGGCGCCCTCGCCCGCGGGTTGTGCGGCGGGGTCGCCGCACTTTCGTCATGGTTCAATTCGCCGCCACGATTTGTCGCAACACGTAGGGCAGGATGCCGCCGTGCTGGTAGTAATCGATCTCGATGGGGGTATCGATGCGGCAGCGCACCGGCACGCTTTCGACCACGCCGCCCTTGCGGGTGATCTTGAGCGTCAGGTCCTGCTGCGGCTTGATCGCGGCGGTCAGGCCGACGACGTCGTAGGTCTCGGTGCCGTCGAGTTTCAGCGTCTGGGCCGTGGTGCCCTCCTTGAACTGGAGCGGGAGCACGCCCATGCCGACGAGATTGGAGCGATGGATGCGCTCGAAGCTCTGCGCCACGACGACCTTCACGCCGAGGAGGTTCGTGCCCTTGGCCGCCCAGTCGCGCGAGGAGCCGGTGCCGTATTCCTGGCCCGCCAGAATGATGAGAGGCACGCCGGCCTTCTGGTAGGCCAGGGAGGCGTCGTAGATGGAGGTCTCTACGCCGTCGGGCCCGAACGAGTTGCCGCCCTCCTTGCCACCGAGCATCAGGTTCTTGATGCGGACGTTGGCAAAGGTGCCGCGGGTCATCACGCGATCGTTGCCGCGGCGGGAACCGTAGGAGTTGAAGTCCTCGAAGCTGACACCGTTCTCGAGGAGGTA
>JANMTJ010000513.1:0-2018 GCA_031390295.1 Oleiharenicola sp. | reverse complement strand
AGTCCCTTTGTCGACCGCCCGGGAGGCGCACACGCGGAAACGCACATTGCACTTGGCCCGCCCGACATAAAAGGCGCGGGCTTGGTGCAGCCGATAGAAAAAGCTAAAGTCCTGATAGCCCCGATCCACGAGATAGTAGCTGCCCGCTTCGACGGGCAGCTCCGGCAGGACGCGCGTCTCGTAGAGTTCGGCCGGCGTGATGCGGATCCAGGCTGGGATGCTGCCGCGCAGATCGAGCAGGAGGTGCAGCTTGACCGCGGCATCATGCCCAGTCCAGTTGGCCCACGGGCACAGTGCCAGACTTAGGTCGATGATCGAGGCGTCCAGCGCATAAATCGAATTGAGGTCCGCTAAAGCCGTCGGCTCCGTCGCGTATAATCGCCGGGCCTTGCCGAGCAGATGCTCCGCGACGGCGGCAAACAGTCGCCAGTCACGCTGTTCGTTGGCCTCGGCCAGTGTGCTGCGCGCGATCCGGTGACGAAAGCCCAGATGATACCGCAGGCTCGGCCGGGCATCCAAGCAGACAACCAAATCGCGCAAGCTCTCCCGGAAGGTTACCTGGGCGAACGCCATGGCAAGGAAGTGCTCCCACGCGTTGAGTGTCCGGGGCGTTCGCCGACACGGGAATCGCGCCGCCATCCGGGCGAATTGCTGCGGGTGAATCGCTGCGACCAACTGTGCAAATACCGTGCGGCCTTGGTTCATCCAACTGGCAAATCCCACCGCCTATCCACTGGCCAACTTCAAATCGCTCACACGCTCCAAGCCACCTATCGCCCCATGAATAACTATCGTCTGTGTGTTCTTTAACCGGACAGCAGTGGCGGTGAGTCCCTTCACCGCTGCCACGATTGCAACGCGGAGCGGAGTCCGCGCCCTACCAACGAATCATAGTCAGCCAAAGAAAAACGCGTGGCTGAGAACCGCGCGTTTTCAAAAAATGGTGCGGACAGAGGGAGTCGAACCCCCAACCTCCAGATTCGTAGTCTGGCGCTCTATCCAGTTGAGCTATGCCCGCACAAAGGAACGGCGAATAAGCGAATTTCCCGGAGCGACAGCAAGCAGAATATTGTCGCTGGCATTTGGGCGGCGGGCGACGGCGCGGGACGGGGCAAACATCAGTCCGGCAGGCGTTTGACGCGGATGTTGCGGTAGTGGACGACGCTCTTGGGGTCGTGGCCCTGCAGGGCGAAGGTGCCGGAGCCAAGCTTGCGTTCGAAGTCTTTGCCAGGTTGGGCGCCGGGCGGCTCCTTGTATTGGACGACGGTCTTGCCATCGACCTTCACCGTGACGGTCGAGCCCTCGACGATGATGTGCTGGGTCCACCACTTGTTGTCCTCCGCGGCCGCGAAGCCGACGCTCGCGACGTCATAGACACTGCCGGTCTTTTTCCAGTCGGAGTGGGTGTTGTTCACCTGCGTCTCGAAGCCGGCCTTGGGCCAGTTGGTCTCCTGGTAACGGGTATGGAAGTAAATGCCGCCATTGGAGCCCGGGCTGGTCATCACCTCGACCTTGAGTTCGAAGTTTTTGAAGGGTTGGTCATCGCCGACATAAAACAGGTGGCTCCGGGGGCCCCGGCAGACAAAGGCGCCCTCCTCGATCTTCCAAGTTGTGGGATTCTCGGTGGCGGCCTTCCAGCCTTGGAAAGTTTTACCATCCATGAGCGGGACAAAGCCAGCCTCGGCCTCATCCGCGGCCCGGCCGGGAGCGGCCAGCAGGAACAGGCACAGGGCAGCGGGGAGCAGGGGTTTCATCATGCCACTTTATGGCGGCGAGCCTGGAGGGTGGCAAACCGGAATTCGTTTCGTCGTCGGCAAGATGACAGGCCGTGCGTAACCGCAAGATCAGCGCACGACCGAGCCGCCGGCCACAACCGCATCGATCGGATTGCCCCCGAGCTCGTAGGCCAGCAGGCGCTCATCCTTGTGGCCAAGGAGCAGGAGGTCGGCGCGCTGGCCGGCGACAACCGTCCCGCGGTCATTCAGGCCCAACACGGCGGCGGCATTGACCGTGGCCGC
>JANMTJ010000503.1:0-2846 GCA_031390295.1 Oleiharenicola sp. | reverse complement strand
CCACGGGCTTCGCCGCGTTGCTGCGACTCGAGCCGGACAGCGGCGTGACCTCCGAATACGTGGGGCATCTCACGACAGCGAAGAATTTCGAGACCACGCCCATGTACCTGCTGCGGCGCCAAGGCCCTGCGAACCGGTCGTAGCTGTCAAGTAGGGCCGGTCTGCGACCGGCCTGTCCGGGTGTGAGCGAAGCAGCAGGCCAGTCGGAGACTGGCCCTACCCATGTGGCACCACCTCCAACAGCAATCCTCATTAATTCTGGTCGCGGGATAAACCCGCTCCGACAAAGGAATCATGCCTTCGATTCTCTACACCGTCCGAACGTCGTGCCCGACCATCCAGGTCCGCGGTCGCTACCTCGCCTGGCTGGCGCCCAATCACCTGCTGCAGGTGAAGGCCGGCGGGGCCCACGGCGTGCGGGTGGTGCTGCCCGACCGCGCGAGCGACACCGCCCCGGCCGCCGTCGAGGTGCAATACGTGTTCCCCTCCCGCAAGGCCTTCGACACCTATCTCCGCGACCATGCCCCGGCCTTGCGCGCCGACGCGCTGAAGCACTTCCCGCCGGAAAGTGGCGTCACCTTCGAGCGCCAGGTCGCCGAGATCGCGACGGAGCTGGAGTAGCCTACCACGCCCGGCCGGTCGGCCGGGCCTCGAGCGCGTCCTCCGCGTCGTCGGCCAGTTCCCGCAGGAAATCCAGGCCGGTGCGGCGCTCGATCTCGTCAATGCTGGTCAGATAGCGGTCGGGACCGGGGCTGTCCGGCTCCTGGGGAAACAGAAAGGCTTCGGCCCGGACGCGGCCGTCGCTTTCGTCGAGGATGATCATGTAACACGCCTCCGGCACGGCCACGCGCCGCTGCAGCTTCTGCGGCCGGTCGCCGAACACCGGCCCGGCCAGCACCCACACCTCGCCGAAGCGCCCGGGATAATTCGACGCGATTTTCTGCTCGAGGGCCTTCCACGGGCCGGCGTTCAGGCCATGCAGCTGGGGGATGATATTGGACATCAGGAAGGTTTCCACCTGCGCCGACCGGCCGTAGCGCGTGGCGATGACGTGGTTCGGCGCCAGGTGCCCGCGGTCGTAACCGCTGCGACTGTAGACGGCCGGATCGATCCGGGCCGCAGTCCGGGGGTCGGCCGCAAATTCCCCGGGCCGCTCGAGCGCGTCGCCCGGCTCGACGTCCCTCACGCGGTAGGCCGCCCAGAGCGGATTGCCCAGCGTGTCGCTGTAACCCACAACATAACCCGTGTTGGCCAGCACGCGCACGGTCGCGCCGCCCGGGACGCCGCCGTAGACATGGGTTTTGTCTCCCGGCAGGGGCGTGCGCACATAATCGGCGCTGTAATACAGCTGCCAGAGGTCCCAGGCCACGTCGAAGGCTGTGATCTGCTTGCGCCCGCCGAGGGCGTTGCCCACGAGTCCGGCCACCTCCTGCTGGCGGGCGGGCGGCTGGAACAGGTACCAGCTGCCGATGCCGCCCCACAGCACCAGGTTGGCGACCAAAAAGGCCTTGGTGCGGCGGAGCGCGCGGGGCAGGGACTGGGAGGGACGAGCCATGCGGAATGGAACCGCCTGAGGGCAACGGGTTCCATTCCGCGCGCAAACTCAAAACCGGATCTTCACGTAACCTTCGAGCCGGAAGGGCTGCTCCTGGAAGACCAAGATGCTGCCGGAAAAGGCGTCGCCGTTGTGCGACCAGTTGCGCTCGTTCGTCAGGTTGAGGAAATCAAGGTTTACGATCCAGCGCTTCGTTTCGTAGAAGAGCGAGGCGTTGAACAGGTGTTGCGCCGGGATGTGCCACTGGCGGTCGAGGTTGCCCTCCTGCCGGCCGGTCCACTGGGCATTGCCGCCCACGCCGAAGCCGCTGGCGAAACGGTAGCGCACGCTGCCGTTGAGAATCGTCCCGGGGAAGCCAAGCAGCGGCCAGTCGCCGTTCGGCACCTGGTTGCCGAACGGATTGAAGCTGCCCGTCGAGGTACCCCGGCCGCCGGGGCCCTGGCCAACGAGGTAGGCGGCGTAGATGTCGCGACCACCCATCTGGAACGGACGTGAGTCGAGGTAGTGGCCGTTCTGGTAGGTGGCGTTGAACGTGGCGTTGAGCCGGGTGTCGGGCTGGTAGACGGCCTCGAACTCCAGGCCCCGCACGACGATGTTGCTCTTCCTGCCGCCGAGCGACACGCGCGAACGCGTCTGGTCGAAGGCCGCGACGCCCGCGAAGAGCTTGTTGTCCGCGAGCGAGAATTTCGCACCCACCTCGGCGAGTTCGCTGAGATTGCGGAAGTCGTCGCGGTTGATGAGCCCGTCAGGCGTGTTGAGGATGACGCCGCCGCCGGTGACGTTGCCGTTGGCCGCGCGGATCCGCTGGTAGGTCGCGTAGAACGAGGACTTCGGCGTCGGCCGCCAGAGCAGGTTCACATTGTGCGAGAACGAGGCTACGGTCACCTCGTCGCGATAGGGGAATCCGAGTTCCGCCTCGAACGGGTCACGCGCCTTGGCGGCGAACCAATCCTCGCGCACGCCGACGAGCAGGCTGAGCCGGTCGGTCAGCTTCGCCTCGTGCTGCCAGAACACGGCGGGGTTCCAGAGGGTGGAGATCACAGTCTCGGGCGAGTCGTAGGCATTCGGAAAGAAGAGCATGCCGTCGGGCCCGGCGAACCCGGGAAAGTAAGAGTTGGGATACAGCTGCGCCTGGTTGAAATTCCGCGCCGGGTCGGTGACGTCGAAGTTGTAGAGGTATTCGTTGAAGTAGCTCGTGTAGGATTCACGGCCTTCGTAGCGGATGGTGGCGCCCCCGATGCCCTTGTGCGCGAGGCCGAGGAGGTTGAAATTCAGGTGAGCCTCGGTGCGG
>JANMTJ010000501.1:0-1620 GCA_031390295.1 Oleiharenicola sp. | reverse complement strand
GGCTCGCGGATCGGGAAATTCCGCCGGACTTCATCCACCGTCGGGTCGGCGTTGAGCCGCTGCCAGGTCGCCAGCCATTCCGTGTTGCCGGTGGCCAGCGCGCCAAACAAGAGGCTGGGCTGCCGCACCGGCCACTCGTCGGCGTACATCACGTCGGGCGGCTTGGGCCACTTCGTTTTGTCGGCCAGATAAGGCGCCAGGAACTCCATGCCTTTGACCAGGTTGCGGCCGTCGGGCAGCGTCCACTTCATGAGATTCTCGGCCGGGGTCGAGAGCACGACAGCGCAGGCGGTCATCACGTCGAGGTTGAAGATCGAATAGCCATAGGGCTTGGTGCGGGCGAGCTCGCGCGGGAAGCTGCCGTCCGATGCCATCTGGTTGGGCAGGTGGATCTCCTTCAGCCGCCGCCGACACTCGGCCAGCACGGCTTGGTCGCGCACCAAGTGCGCAAAGCAAGCGGCCTGGAGTGTCCAGCAGGTGCCGTGGTTGTTCTCCGCCTTGCTCTCATCGATGCCGTAGGGATGCGTGCGCAGCCACTGCAGGTAGTCCCGGAACCAGCCGGTGAGTGCGACCTCGGTTTCCGGCCGGAGCGCCGCCGAGCCCCGCAGGGCCTCCACCGCCAGCGCCACCTCGGCCAGATGCAGGGTGTCGATGACCCCGATGCTGCGGCCGGTACTGCGACCCTTGATGGCCTGGGCGTAGAGCAGGCTGGGATTCATGCGCGTCGCCGGGTCCACGAACCACGCATGCAGATGCCGCACCGCCGCCGCGGCGTAGCGCTCCTCGTGCGTGACTTTCCAGGCCGCCGCCAGCGCGCCGACATCCCGCGCCATGTCGAGCATCAGCCGGCGGTGCGCGGTGAAATTGTCTGGGTTGCTCAGTCCGTCGCGCTGTAAGTACGGGCCGGACGGATTGGCGGGGTCGGGCCACCAATAGTCGCCCTCCGACGAGAAATCGTGCGGTCCGCCGGCGCTGCGCGGATTGACGGCCGAGGTAATGACGCGTGGCGCGGCCTCAAGGGCGGCACTGGCCACTTGCTCGATGCGCGGCTTTTCGAACGCCGGGAGGTCAAAGTGCGGCAGGAGCAGCATGAGGTAACCGAGAGTTATCGCCGGCGAGCGGTCCGGGTCAAGAGGCCGCCGTTCATCCCCGGGAAAGCGCCTTTTGTCCTATTGGCATCCGCCCCCGGGCTGTGCTAGGCTCAGCTCAGTCAAATCCCCACCCTTATGCTAAAACGTTCCTTGTTAGTCTCCTCCCTGCTCGTGCTGGCCCTTGCCCTGAGCCTGTCGAATGGGCTGCGCGCCGCGCCCGTCACCGTCCCCGGCTTCACCTACGTCAAATCCCTCGGCGGCATCGATGAATACCGCCTCGACGCCAACGGCCTCCGGGTCCTCATGCTCTCCGACCGCGCCGCCCCGGTCGTGACCTTCATGGTCACCTACCATGTCGGCTCGCGCAACGAGGTCACCGGCACCACCGGCGCCACCCACCTCCTCGAGCACCTGATGTTCAAGGGCACGGCCAACTACAACCGCGAGAAGGGCAACAGCGTCGACCAGTTCCTCGAGGGCATCGGCGGCAACTACAACGCCACCACCTGGCTCGACCGCACCAACTACT
>JANMTJ010000498.1:0-4193 GCA_031390295.1 Oleiharenicola sp. | reverse complement strand
TGTTTGACAGCCGGGACAAGTTTGAGAGCGGCACGGGCTGGCCGAGCTTCACCAAGCCGATCGAGAAGGCGCTGGTGGGGGAGACGACGGACAGCAGTTACGGCATGATCCGGGTGGAGGTGCACTGCAACGTGGACGGCGGCCACCTCGGGCACGTGTTCGACGACGGTCCGCCCGCGGCCGGCGGCCTGCGCTACTGCATCAACTCCGCCTCGCTGAAATTCATGCCGCGCGCCGACTACGACAAGTGGGTGGCGCGGAACAGCACGGTGCGATAAGCGCGGTGGTTTCGGGCGGCCGGGGCCGGTGATCGACAGGCCGCCAATCGGCTTGCAGCCCGGCAAGCCTCACCGCCTAATTTCCCGGCCTGCAATGAACCCGCCCTGTGCCACGCCCATGCCCGACCGGGACGCCGCCCGCCAACACGCCGAGGAGATCTTCCATGACGAATGGGCCGCCAGTGTGGATGTGACCAAGATCAACGTCCGACAGATGAACGAGGCGTGCACGGCCCCCGAGATGCGCTACATCCGCGAGACGCTCGGCGAACTCCGGGGCCGCACCCTGCTCGACGTCGGCTGCGGCCTCGGCGAGGCCGCCGTATATTTTGCACTGCTCGGGGCCGAGGTCACCGCCACGGACATCTCCCCCGGCATGTGCGCCACCGCCCGCCGGCTCGCCGAATGCAACGGCGTGCGGATTGCGACCCATGTCTCCGCGGCCGAAAACCTCGGGCTGCCGGCCGACCGAAAATTTGATGTCATCTACACCGGCAACACGCTGCATCACGTGGACATCGCGGCGACCATTCCGCGCCTGCTGCAGCACTTGAAACCCGGCGGGGTGTTCGTCAGCTGGGATCCCGTCGCCTACAATCCGGTCATCAACATCTACCGCCGCCGGGCCATGCAGGTCCGCACCGTGGACGAACACCCGCTGCGGCTCGCGGACATCCGGGCCGTGCGGGCGCATTTCCCGGCGAGCCACACCCGGTGGTTCTGGCTGAGCACCCTGCTGATCTTCTGCGTCATGGCGGTCGTGCAACGGCGCGATCCGAACCGGGAGCGCTACTGGAAGACTGTCGTGGAGGAGGCCGGCCGGTGGGCCTGGCTCTACCGCCCGCTGGAGGCGCTGGACCATGTTCTGCTGTTGATCCCGTTCCTGCGGCCGCTTTGCTGGAATGTGGTCATCGTGGGTCGCGGGACCGACCAGGCATGAGTCAGCTCAACCAACGCACCTCCTACAAACTGGCCGTCGTCGCCCCCTGCTTCAACGAGGAGGCGGGCCTGGGCGAGTTCGTGCGCCGCGTGTCGGCGGTCGTGGCCGGGCTGGGCTGCGACCACGAGATCGTGCTGGTGAACGACGGCAGCCGCGACCGCACCCTGGCCGTGGCCCTCGACCTGGCCGCGGCGAATCCCGCGGTGCGGGTGGTCAACCTGCTCCGCAATTTCGGGCACCAGGCCGCGGTCACCGCGGGCCTCGACGTGGCCGACGGCGACGTGGTCGTCCTCCTCGATTCCGACCTGCAGGATCCGCCCGAGTGCATCGTCGAGATGGTGGCTGCGTGGCAGCAGGGCGCGGACGTGGCCTACGGCCAGCGCCGCACCCGGGACGGGGAGACGGCGTTCAAGCTGTTCACCGCCCGTTTTTTCTACCGGCTGCTGAATTTGCTGACGCAAAACAACATTCCCTCCGACACCGGCGATTTCCGCCTGATGGACCGCCGGGTGGTCGAGGCCCTGCGCAGCATGCGGGAGCGGCACCGCTTCATTCGCGGCATGGTCAGCTGGGTGGGCGGCAAGCAGGTCGCCGTCCCGTACGACCGCAAGCCGCGCTTTGCCGGGGAGACCAAGTATCCCCTGCGCAAGATGTTCGCGTTCGCCATCGATGCCATCACCTCGTTCTCGGTCGTGCCGCTGCGGCTGGTCACCTGGCTGGCGCTGACGGTCATCGGCTTCGCCGTGCTCGCGGCCGTCTGGGTGGTGGCGGTCAAGTTTCTGCGCCCGGATTACTATGTCCCGGGGTATCCCACGATCCTCATCACGATCATATTCTTCGGCGGCGTGCAGTTGCTCGCCCTCGGTATCATCGGGGAATATCTCGGCCGCATGTACGAGGCCGTCAAGGCCCGCCCCATCTACATCGTCGAGCAGGTTTATCAGCAGCAGAACGGGCAGGTGACGGGACATAATCTCGCGGAGACGTCAGGGAAATAGATTTGTCATCCTGAGCGTAGCGAAGGATCCACGGCATCGAATGCCATATCACGTGCCAAGGCATGGATTCTTCACTTCGTTCAGAATGACAGAAACGGGGATTGAGTGGCTTTACACACACCCTGAGTTCCATCCCTTCCGACCCCGCTCACTGGTAGAGCCAGTATTTTTTCGCCTGCTGCTGGTATAAGGCGACGCGTTCCGCCCAGTTCTTGACGAACGTGGCGACGTCCACCCGCATGCCGTCACGCTTGAGAGCGTCATACCACGCGGTGGAGCCGACATGGATCTGGAAGGTGCGCTGCTGGGCGGTGGTCAGGGTCGAAAAGACCTTCATGGTCGACCATTTCTCCGCCTGCTTGTGCATGTAGAAGGACAGTTCGGTGGGCCGCCAGGCCTCCCAGTCGCTGATCTCAACGTAAACGCCGGGGACGAGCTTGCCATCCGCGTCCCGGCCCTCGCGCTTCACAAAACGGATGCCGGGGATCTGGTAGGCCTCGAGGGCCGCGATGATTTCGTCGGGCTTCTTTTTTGGATAGCTGATGCCCCGGAAGGGATAATCGCGGCCGATGCCCGAGCGCCAGGCGGTTTGTTCGCAACCCAGCCCGATCATGGCGTAGCCGACCGCGGCCTCGTAGCTGGTGATCATTGGCGAGGTGGGCACCCACTTGAGTTCCGTGTCGGGCCAGCGCATGGCGCGGTTCCAGCCGCGCATCGGAATCACGGTGAGCTTGCCCCGGGCCCGCTGCTTGTCCGTCACGGCGAGCACGCGGGGCGCCTGCTTGGCCATGGTGGCAAGCTCGCCCATGGTGAGACCGTGGACATAGGGCACCCGGAAGGCACCGACGCCGCTCATCCATTCCGCGTCGAGCGGCGGGCCGTCCGCCTTGAGGCCGCCGAGCGGATTCGGCCGGTCCAGCAGGATGACCTCGACGCCATATTGAAAACACGAGTCCATCGCGTAGCGCATGACGACGTTGAAGGTGTAGGAACGCGTGCCGATGTCCTGCAGGTCGATGACCAGCGCATCGAGGCCCTTGAGCTGCTCCTTCGTCGGTTTGCGGTTGGCACCGTGGAGCGAGTAGATGGGCAGCCCGGTCGGGGTGTGACGTGTATCGCCAAAGTTTTCCGCGGCCTTGATCTCCCCGTCGAGGCCGTGCTCGGGGGCGAAGAGGGCGACGAGTTTCGACGAGGGTGAGCGCAGGAGGACGTTGATGGTGCTTTCGCCCCGGCGGTTCACGCCCGCACGGTGGGTTAACAGGCCGATTTTCTTGCCGGCGATGGCGTTGAAACCGTCGGCTTCGAGCACATCAATGCCGAGCATGACGCGGGGGAGGACCTCCGGGGGTGCCGGCACAGGCGGTGGGGTGACGACGACCGGGGGGGCAGGTTTCGCGACGGGCTTGGGTTTGCTGACACAGGCGGCGAGCAGCAGGATGGTACCGAGGGTGGCGGTGCCAGTAAGAAAATAGACAAGCGACCGGCGGGTCATGGCCGATGATTTGTGAAAACGCCCGCCGGGCTTGGCGAGGAGATTCCGACGTTACGCCGCGATACTCAGCCGGTCTGGCGCCGGGTGGCCGCCGCGGCGGCCAGTTGCTCGAGCACGGGCACGGTCTCGGCGAACGACAGGCAGGCGTCCGTGATGCTCTGCCCGTAGACGGCCTGGTGCTCCTGGACGTAGTCCTGCCGTCCCTCCACGAGATGACTCTCGATCATGGCGCCGACGATGGCGCGTGAGCCGGCGGCGAGCTGTGCGGCCATCGACGCGACGACGTCGGCCTGCTTCAGATGGTTCTTGAGGCTGTTACCGTGGGAGCAGTCGATCATCACCGCTTCCGGCAGGCCCTTGGAGGCCAGCCGGGCAGCCACCTTCGAGACATGATCCGAATCGTAGTTCGGCCCCGTGCGGGAGCCGCCACGCAGAATCATGTGACAGGCCTCGTTGCCCGACGTCTGGAAGATCGCCGACACGCC
>JANMTJ010000058.1:0-3289 GCA_031390295.1 Oleiharenicola sp. | reverse complement strand
ACGCGCGTCCTCAACCTGGTGCGCAGCGGCAGCGGCCCGCCGTCCGAGCAGGGCAAGCTCGCCGTCCTGTCGGCCCAGGAAAAACGCGTGCTCGCCCTCGTCGCCGAGGGCAAGACCAACAAGGAAATCGCCGAGCAGATGGGCCTCAGCGACAAGACCGTGAAGAATTACCTCAGCAGCGTCTTCGAGAAGCTGAAGATCAAGCGGCGCTCGCAGGCCGCCGTCATGTATCTGGAAAACCGCCCCCGGGTGTGACCTTTGGCCCTAGTGGCTAGGGCCGTAATGCTGGTCTCTATGCCTGTTCACGCCGGCCCATGATTCGCGTAGGGTGGCGCCATGCAATTCCAGCCCCATGCCCGCACTCTGCGGTCGTTTGGTCCAGGCCGACGCCTCGTCGCGGCCTTCACCATCGCCGAGGTCATCATGTCCACCTTCGTCATGGCCCTCGGCATCTCGACCTCGATCATCGCCATGCAGTCGGGCTTCAAGCAGATCGATGTCGCCCGCGGCACCACTCTCGCCTCGCAGATCATCCAGAGCGAAATGGAACGCCTGCGGCTGCTGAGCTGGACCGGCGTTTCCGCCCTCGCCGTTGCCGCCGGCAGCCCCTCCGGCCAAGCGACCGGCGTCACCGTGTTCGACGGCGCCACCTATTTCAGTACCAACGCCGATCTGTCCGGCAAATACACCATCACCCGCACGGTGGCGGCTGAGACCGCCCGGCCCACCGAGATCATGAACATCACCGTGAGCGTGCGCTGGCAGTCCTACGACCTGCGCTGGCACCAACGCTCCTTCACCGCCATCTACGCCAAAAACGGACTTTATGACTACTACTACACCGTCGCTCACCCCTGACCACCACCGGCGCTCCGCCGGGTTTACGCTGGTCGAGATCATGATCGGCTCGACCATCGGCGCCTTCATCCTCGCGGGCATCCTGTCCACCTTCCTGTTCATGGGGCGCAGTGGCGCCAATGTGCAGAATTACACCGACATGGAAACCCAGGCCCGCAAGGCGCTGGAGCTCTTCGCCGAGGACACCCGCCAGGCCGCCGCCATCACCTGGATCTCAAGCAACCAGATCCGGCTCACGGTCAATGGCCTGTACCATACCTACACCTACGCGAATGGCGCCACCACCAACACCGGCACACTCACCCGCGTCATCACGGTCGTGGCCACCAGTGCGGTCAGGAGCACGATGGTCCTGTTGACGGGCATCGTCAACCCGGTGGCCCGCACGGTCAGCAACGGGACAACCTGCACGCCCTTTTTCCGGGGCTACAACCTCAATGGCGTCGAATTCACCGCCATCCAGTACGCCACCCCCACTGCCGCGGAACTGACCGCGGCCAGCTCCGGGACCAAGCAGATCCAGATCTCGATGGAAGCCACCCGTACCAGCCGGACGGTCGTCGCCGCGACCAATACCGTGCTCTCCGCCCGGTTCATTCTGCGCAACAAACTTGTCACGGCCTGATCGGCCGCCCCCCCATGAAAACTCCCTCCTCCTTCCAACCCCGTTCCAACCGCGGCTCCCTGCTCATCGTGGCGATGCTCATGTCGGCGGTCATCGCCCTCTCGCTCACCAGCTACTTGCAGCTCACCCGCAGCGCCGCGACGATCTCCAATCGCGCGCTCTATAACAACGGGGCGATGAACCTGGCGGAAAACGGTCTCGAGGAGGCGATGTATTCCGTGAACAAGAAAATTGATGACGACACCTATCTATGGGACACGGATGGCGGCTGGACGATCACTGGCAGCGCGGCCTATCATAAATGGGAAGGCTATACCTTCGATCAGAATGCCACCGGCATCCTGCGAGTCTATGTCTACAACTACACGGGGGTCAGCAGCGCCCCGCGGGCCGTTTCGCGCGCCACCATCACGTTGGGCGGCGGGACGCAGCGCACGATCGAGAAATGGGTGGAGGTGACGCTCAAGAAAACGTCCAAATTCTCGAATGGCCTGGTCGCGAAGAACACCATCACGTTCAACGGCACCAATGTGACCGTGGACAGCTGGAACTCCGATACCTCCGATCCTAAGGATGGCATCTTTGACGAGCCCTACAGTAGCACCAACCGGAACGACAACGGCAGCGTCGGCAGCATCTCGGTCTCGACCGGGTCTGTGTCGACCAACAACGGCGACGTCTGGGGCTACGTCTCGACCGCCGGGGACGATCCCACCAACGACGTCGGTTCCGGTGGCTCCATTCTCGGCGAGACTAGTGCGGCCAACGGCTACACCACGGTGGACCCCTCCCGCGTGGCGACGGATTTCTCCGCCAGTTTCGATCCGGTGGTGGCGCCAACCAAGACCTATCTCTCCGTTCCCGGTAATTCAATTAACGGCCCTACCACCCTGCCCCTTCCCGCCGATGTGGCCGCGGGCAACAAGATCGATGCCGATGGCAATTATTATTACTCGGTGGGTGACATCAAAATGACCAACGACACCCTGACCATCACCGGCCCGGTAATCCTCAAATTGACCGATTCCACGGCCATTGCCATGGGAGGTAGCGACGGTATTGTCATTACCGCGGCCGGCACTCTCGACATTTATACCGATGGCAAGGTCACTATTGCGGGCAACGGTGTCGCCAATGGCGGCGACAGCAATGGCGACGGAGATATTGACGCCACCGAGTCGCTCTATAGCGCGAGTAAGTTCCAGCTCTGGGGCACCTTGCCCAGCGGCACTCAGCTCATTTCCATCACGGGCAACGGCGCCTTTGCCGGTACCGTCTATGCCCCGTTTGGTTCGGTCTCGATCACGGGCAATGGCGGCGTGTGTGGCTCGGTCGTGGCTAATGACATCACCCTGACCGGTAATGCGGCCTTCCACTACGATGAAGCCCTGGCCGACGATGGTGCGGGCAATCCTTTCCGCGTGTCAGCCTGGCGGGAGATCACCGACAGCACGGAGCGGAACACGCTGCTGACCACCGTACTGAATTTCTGACCTTTCGCTCGCCGCCCCTTTAAATGGAGCGGGGCGCGCCACCGTTGGCAGCGCGCCCCGCGTATGAACTAGTTCCGAAACCGATAAGCCGAATTCTGTCCGGGGCTTGCGCCCCGGGATCTTCATTTCTCTCAACATCCGCCGAAGCGGACCTGCCCCGCCATGGTGTCGCTTGCGCGCCGCCTGGCGGGATGCGACTAACCCGGGACTGTCCGACGGGCCGCCGAGTCCCCTATTTAGTCTTGCACCGGATTGGGTTTTTCGAGCCGCCGTCGTTGCCTTCGGCGCGGTGGGCTCTTACCCCACCTTTTCA
>JANMTJ010000467.1:0-5002 GCA_031390295.1 Oleiharenicola sp. | reverse complement strand
GGCACGGTGCACATCACCCGGCAGGTGCATTTCAATTCCGCCCACCGGCTCTACAACCCGACCAAGAGCCTCGCGTGGAACCAGAAGCAATACGGCCTCTGCACCAACCCGCACTGGCACGGCCACAACTACGTGCTGGAGGTGACGCTCAAGGGCCAGCCCGACCCGGTCACCGGCTACATCATCGACCTGGGCCGGCTGAAGAAAATCCTGCACCACCACGTCGTGGACAAGTGCGACCACCGCAACCTCAACGACGAGGTCGAGTTCCTCCACGGCATCATTCCCTCGACCGAGAACCTCGTCATTGCGTTCTGGCATGAGATCGCCCCACACATCCCCGCCCCGGCCCGGCTGCACGGTGTGCGGCTCTACGAGACGCCGCGCAACTACGCCGAGTTCTTCGGCCCGGCCCACCACTGACCTTCGGGCGGTTGCGTCACCCCGCCCCCAACCAAAAACGTCCCGCCCATGAAACAGATGTACCTCCACCGCTCGAGCTGCGGACAGCTGCCGCCGATCAAGCGGGGCTACGACAAGAAGTTCAAACCCACCGCCGCCTACCGCGCCACGCTGCCCGACATGATGGAGGTCGCCCACGAGACCATCCAGGGCGCGCACATCCCGATCCAGCAGGTCGGCATCCACAACTTCAAGCTGCCGCTGAAATACCGTACCAAGGGCGGCAAGATCCTCACGCTCGAGACCAGCGTCACCGGCACCGTCTCGCTCGAGGCCGAGCTGAAGGGCATCAACATGAGCCGCATCATGCGGACCTTCTACGAGCACAAGGGTGGCGTCATCACCGGCGAGTGGATGGGCAAGATCCTCAAGAACTACCTGCGCAAGGTGGAGAGCAAGGACGCGCGGCTGAAAATCTCGTTTTCCTACCCGATGCTCCGCACCAGCCTGCGCACCGGGATGGAGGGCTGGCAGTTCTACGACGTGGCTTTCGAGGGCGTGACCACGCGCGACGGCCGTTACCGCCGGTTCATCCACTTCGACTTCGTCTATTCCTCCGCCTGCCCGTGCTCGGCCGAGCTGACGGAGCACGCCCGCGACCAGCGCAAGGCCTACGGCGTCCCGCACTCGCAGCGCAGCAAGGCCCGCGTGACGATCGAGGAGGCGGAAGGGAAAAAGATCTGGATCGAGGACGTCCACGCCCTCTGCCTCAAGGCGCTGCAGACCGAGACGCAGGTCATGGTGAAGCGCGAGGACGAGCAGGCCTTCGCCGAGCTCAACGGCGCCTACCTGAAGTTCGTCGAGGACGCCGCCCGGCTGCTCTATCTGGAGTTCGACCGTGAGAAGCGCATCGCCGACTTCCGCATCGCCTGCTCGCATCTCGAGTCACTGCACTCGCACGACGCCGTCAGCGTGATCTGCAAGGGCGTGCAGGGCGGCTTCACCGCCGACTTCATGGACTTCGGGTCGCTGCTGTGCTGAGGCACAATCATTCTCTTTCTCGTACTCCTTCTCTTTCTCAACCATTCAAACACGTGATTAGGAGAACAATTAAGAGAACGAGAACGATATGAAAACACCTGTCATCCTGATCACCGGGGCCTCGCAGGGGATCGGCGCGGCCATCGCCCGGCTGTTCGCCCGGGAGGTCCGCGGCGTCCGCCTCGCCCTCGTGGCGCGCAATGTTGGGAAACTCAACGTGACGGCCCGGGCTTGCACCAAGCTGGGGGCAAAGGCGGAGGCCTTTGAATGCGATGTCAGCAACGACGCCTCGGTCGCCCTCATGGCGAAGGCGGTCGCAGATCGCTTTGGTCCGGTGGACGTGTTGATCAACAACGCCGGCGCCTTCGCCATGGCGCCGTTCGTGCAGACGAAGATCGCCGAGTTTGACCGGATGATCGCGGTCAACCTGCGCAGCGCGTTTCTGGTCACCCAGGCGTTTCTCCCGACGATGCTGAAACGCAAGACAGGCGATATATATTTCATGAGCTCGATCGCCGGCCTCGGGGCCTACCCGAACGCCGCGGCCTACTGCGCCGCCAAGTTCGGTGTCACCGGCCTGGCCCAGGTGTTGCGCGCCGAGACGAAGGACCATGGCATTCGCGTGTGCTGCGTCCATCCGGGGGCCACGTGGTCGCCCTCGTGGGAGCAGAGCGGGGTGAAGGCGGAGCGGATCATGCCCGCCGAGGACATTGCCCGCGCCATCCTCGACGTGCACCGCCTCAGCCGGCGCACGGTCGTGGAGGAGATCGTCCTCCGTCCGCAGTTGGGGGATGTTTAAGCACGCGCTGTTTCGCGGCACCTCCGGAGTAGAATCGGCTGGCCAGTGACATGCGGCTGTGGCAGGCAGTGACGTGGCTATGAATGCCACCACCCCTAGCACGCCGGGCGCCATCTTCCTGAGCTACGCCCATGAGGACACGGACGCGGCCCGGCGCATCGCCGATGCTCTCCGCAGCCAAAGCGTCGAGGTTTGGTTCGACCAGAGCGAGTTAAGGGGAGGGGAGGCATGGGATGCAAAGATCAGGAAACAGATTCACGAGTGCTCGCTGTTCCTGGCGGTGATTTCGGAGCACACGCAGGCGCGACAGGAGGGCTATTTCCGCCGCGAGTGGAAGCTCGCCGTTGAGCGTACAAACGACATGGCGGCGGGCGTGGCCTTCCTCGTGCCGGTGGTGATCGATGACACGGCGGAATCGCAGGCAATCGTGCCCGATGAATTCATGCGCGTGCAGTGGGCCCGTTTGCCCGGTGCTCTGCCTACACCGCAGTTCGTCGAGCAGATGAAGCGGCTCATGAGCAAGGAGCAGGGGCGCCCTCGTCCCGCAGAGCGCGGCGGGGTCGCCGCGCCTCCAAAGAAACCCGTTATCCCCGGCTGGATGTGGGGCACGGCCATTATTGCCGTCTGCTTGGTCATCGTCGGCATTGTGACCCTGCGCAAATCCGAGCCGCCACCCGCTGCGCCTGCAGTCACTTCTCCCTCCTCCATTATCCCTGCTCCTTCGCCTCCGCCCGTGGCGGAGGCGAAGTCCATCGCCGTGCTGCCTTTCACCAACATGAGTGATGACAAGGAGAACGCGTTCTTCGCCGACGGCGTGCATGAGGACATCCTCACCAATCTGGCGAACATCGCAGACCTCAAGGTCATTTCGCGCACTTCCGTGCTGGAATACCGCGGCACGACGAAGAATAGCCAGCAGATCGCGCGCGAGCTGGGCGTCGCCTACGTGCTCGAGGGCAGCGTGCGGCGTGCCGGCGGCAAAGTGCGGGTCGTGTGCCAGCTCATCGACGGGCGCACGGGCCAGCATGTGCTGGCCCCCGATCCGTACGACCGGGACCTGGCTGACATCTTCGCCATCCAGTCCGAGGTGGCCAAGAACATCGCGGCCAAGCTGCAGGCGGTTCTCTCCCCGGTCGAAAAGGCCGTCCTCGAGCGTGCGCCCACCGCGAATCTCACGGCCTACGACCTTTACCTGAAGGCCCGTGAGCTGAATCTTGTCACACTGGACAGGCGCACCCGGGTGTCGCGCCAGCAGCCCCTGTTGGAAAGCGCGTTGCAGTATGACCCGAAATTCGCGCTCGCCTGGCTTGAGCTCGCACTCATGCATTTGACTGCGTATAATTCCTTCGACCGGTCCGACACGCGCGCGGCCCAAGCCAAGGCAGCGCTCGACACCGCCGCAGGGCTCGACCCTGACAACGTCCAGATCGTCTCGTTGCTGGCCAACTACTACATCGATGTGCGCGACATGACCCGCGCGGCCGAGGAAGGCGCCCGCCTCGCACGCTTGTTCCCGAATCATGGCGAGACCTTCCAATTCCTTGCGCGCCAGTCCTCGCGGCAGGGCCGTCGAACGGACGCGCTGGCCAACCGCCGAAAGGCCCGGAGTCTCGACCCGCGAAATCCCACGATTATTAACGGCCTGACTAACATGCTCTGGTCCTGTCGGCAATACGATGAGGCCGCCGCCATGATGCGTGAAATGATCGAAGTGGTGCCGGACAACCTTGGCCGGGCCTATTCGCGCGCGTTGATAACCTTCGATGCCCGGGGCTCAACCGCGGACGCAGAGAAGTTTCTGGCAGCGTTGTCACCGGAAGCGCGGCGCAACGATCCGGCCGCGATTGGCGCCCTCTCGCACTGGGCCTACACGCGGGGCGACGCGGATGAGGTGATCCGGCTGTGGGAACAGAGTGGCCCGAACTGGCGAATATTCGGGGGCTTCGAGCAATTTGCCATCGCCAACGCCTTTGTGGTGAAAGGGCAGTCGGAAAAAGCGCGGCCGATTTTGCGCAAGGAACGCGAACGGCTGGTGGCGGAGCTGGCGGCGCAGCCGAACGACGGAGGCAGGTGGTTCTCCCTCGCGCTGACCCACGCCTATCTGGGCGAGAAACGTGAGGCCCTGGAAGTGCGGCAAAAAATGCTGGACGCCGCGGTGGACAACCGCGCCCAGTTCAACGACGCGGTTTTCTATGCGTGGATAGGAGAGAAAGACCTGGCGCTGGCTGAACTCGCCCGTCGCCTGCCGATCGGGGAGGCTACGAATGTCCACCGGATGCGTCGGAGCCTTTTCCTCCAGCCGCTCCAAGGTGACCCGCGGTTCGAGGCGCTGCTCAACGATCCCAAGAACAACGCACCGCTGTTCTGAGCTAGTGGCCGGCGCAGAGGATCAGCCACATTGTATAGAGGCGGCTTGAGTCCGCCGCGCCCGACCGGCACAAGGTAGCCATGCCGGCCGCACGCCAGACCATCCTCGTCGTCGAGGACGAGCAATCGATCGCCGAGACGATCACCTACGCATTGCAGACGGAGGGGTTTGCGCCGGTCTGGAAATCCACCGGCCGCGAGGCGCTGGCGGCGCTGAAGCAGCAATCAGTCGCGTTGGTGGTGTTGGATGTCGGCCTGCCGGACATGAGCGGCTTCGATGTCTGCCGGGAGATGCAGAAGCTCGGCGCCCCGCCGGTGATTTTCCTGACCGCGCGCAGCAGCGAGGTGGACAAGATCGTTGGATTGGAACTAGGCGCGGACGATTACCTGGCC
>JANMTJ010000418.1:0-2045 GCA_031390295.1 Oleiharenicola sp. | reverse complement strand
TGTCGCAAACTCAGGAACAGCTCGTAGTTCTTCCGTGCCTCCGCCGTCCCACCCAGTCCTTCCTGAGCGCGCGCCAGCCCCCGGACGCCAGCGCGACGATGAGGATGGCGAACCCCGTCATCAGGAGCAGGCTCTGCTGTGTGTAGCGCTCGTCGGATCCACCTGCTTGCAGGGTGAAGTACTGCCCGACCGAGATGCTGGCCAGAATCAGGACCACCAGACCGAACAGCCGATCGCGCTCTTCCTGCGGCCCACTCGCGGGACCGTCGCGCGTCCCGGCTGCGACTGCCATCGGCAGCAGGAAAATGAAGTGGCAGTAGTAGTTCGATGGATAGAAGAGGAAAGGCACCAGAAGAAGGCCCAGGAGCGTCACTTGATGCAGGGGCCGCCGGGCAACGCCGAGAATCAGCAGGCCCAGCGCGAGCCCGTTGATCCCGTAAAACAGCGGTCGCAGCTCCCGGAAGTTGCTGACCTGCCGTCGGTCCCATTCGTCCCACAGATTCGAAACCTGCTGGAGCGCAAGGGTCCGTGTGGTGTCCGCCGGCCGGTAGGCCAGGAGGTTTCTCAGACCGACGTTGTTGGTGCTGGGGCCGACCGCGTGCATCCCGATCTTGGTGAACCAGCCCTTCCACGCGGCGTCGTAACCGAAGATCCCCGAGGTGAGGAGCACGAGCCCGACCACCGCCGCCGCCGCGCCGGCAATCGCCCGCAGCGCCTGCCCCTGCGCGGTTGCGAGCGCCCGCAGGCTCGGCAGCCGCCGGCGGTGGGCGATCTCGCTGCCGATGAAGAGCAGCACCGGCACCAGGAGAAAGAGGGCCGCGAGCGCCGGGAAGGCGCGGATGAGGCCGGCATAGGCGAGGAGAAATCCGCCCAGAAACGGCCACTTCTTCTTGAGCGCACAGGCCCCGAGCCCGAGCGCCACCAGCCAGTCCTGGCGCAAGGTCGAGCCCATCAAGTTGGACCCGAACTCGTAGAAATCGGTGGCGCCAAACAGGATCACCGTGTAGAGCATCACGCGCAGCCCGAAGGTGCGCGCGAGCACGATGAAGAAGAGCAACAGCAACACGGGATCGATCAGGCCAGCGGCACCCAGGGTCCATTCGTTGGCGGGCAGGTCTCGGTAAATGAGCCAAGCGGAGAGCAGCCAGACCGGCGTCGCGTTGCCACCATGGTCCCGCATGCTGCCGAGATAGGCGGAGCTGCCCATGGTGTCGATGAAGTACTTCATGTCCCGCTTGAACTCTGCCCAGCGCTCGGGCGCAAAACGGGCCCGGATGGAATCGAGCCGAGGGGCGGCTTCGACCCCGTTCATCATGTGGTTGTCGGTGAGATCGCGCAGGGTCGCACTCTTGACCGAAGCCGGATCACCCTTGCCGACGACATCGACGTAGGCCGCGAGGCTGGCGAGGTAGACCCCGTCGTAACCCAGCTCCTCGAAGTACTTCACCGTCGGGAAGTAGTTGCGCATGTCCCACGTGTGCACGATCGACGGCCGCCCCTTGGCGACGTCGAGAAACTGCCCCGAGCCGAAGTGGTAGTAGCAGCCGAGCGCCGCGAGCGCGAGGATGCCGAGCGTGGCGCGGGCCACCGCCGGTTTGGGGGCGTAGCGTTCGGGCACGAAGGTCTCTTTGACCACGAGGAGACCCGCGAGCAGCGCCACCACCGCGCGCAGCAGCTCCTCCTCGTCGGTGTTGGGGAAAGGATGGATCCCGGCCAGCGCCACGACGGTGTGAAGAGTGGCCGCAATCGGCACGACGGCCGCAAGATCGATCCAGCGAGACCCCCCTCGCCGATGCAAGAGCAAGAACGCGGTCCCGGCGATCGCGAGCAGCAGCAGGCTGTCGTGGGCAACCTCGTACGACGACGCGCCCTCGGCCCGTGCCAGATCCACACTCGGCCACGCGGCGGGGCAGGTGGAAAAGACTGCGAGCTCGGTGACGGCATAGCGGCCGTCGCCACCGCTCGCCGAAAGCCGGAGGTAGCGGGCGGTTGCCGTGAATTCACCCTGGCGCAGACGCATGCCCGCGCCGGCGGCGGGCCCGGCG
>JANMTJ010000394.1:0-2675 GCA_031390295.1 Oleiharenicola sp. | reverse complement strand
AACATCGACGCGATCATGACCACCGATCCGGCCGGCATCATCACCGACGTGAACAAGCAGATGGAGGCGCTCACCGACTGCACGCGCGACGAGTTGATCGGCGCGCCGTTCAAGAACTACTTCACCGATCCGGAGCGGGCCGAGGCCGCCATCAAGCTGGCCCTGAGTGAAAAGAAGGTCACCAATTACGAGCTCACCGCCCACGCCCGGGACGGCAAGGAAACCGTGGTCTCCTACAATGCGATGACCTTCTACGACCGGGACCGGCGGCTGCAGGGCGTGTTCGCCGCCGCGCGCGACGTGACGGAGCGAAAACGGCTCGACCGGGCCCTGCAGGAATCGAACGTCGAGCTGGAAAGTGCCAAGTCCGCGGCGGAAAAGGCCAACCTCGCCAAGTCGGACTTTCTCTCGAGCATGAGCCACGAGCTGCGCAGCCCCCTCAATGCGATCCTGGGCTTCGCCCAGCTGATGGAGACCGCCCACCCGGCTCCGACGGCCATGCAGGCCGGAAACATTGCCCAGATCCTGCAGGCGGGCTGGCATCTGCTGAAACTGATCAATGAAATCCTCGATCTCGCCGTGATCGAGTCCGGCAAGGTGTCATTGTCGCTGGAACCGGTGTCGTTGGCCATGGTGATGGCCGAATGTCAGAAGATGATGGAACCCGAGGCGAAACAGCGTGGCATCCGCATGACCTTTCCCCGGCTGGAGGACCCCCGCTACGTCTGGGCCGATCACACCCGGCTGAAGCAAATCGTCATCAACCTGCTTTCCAATGCCATCAAATACAACAAGGCGGGGGGCACCGTGGTCGTGGACTGCATCGTGATCAGCCCGGAACGCACCCGCTTCAGTGTCAAGGACACCGGCGATGGATTGCGGCCGGAAAAACTGGCGCAACTGTTCCAGCCGTTCAATCGCCTGGGCCAGGAAGCCAGTGGCGTGGCCGGCACCGGCATCGGTCTCGTCGTCACCAAGCAACTGGCCGAGCTGATGGAGGGTGTCCTGGGCGTGGAAAGCAGCGTCGGCGAGGGCAGCGTGTTCTGGGTCGAACTGCGCACGATGGCGGCCCCCACCCTGACCGGGGCCGGGAGCGCCCCCACGATCCCGGTTCCATCGCGGCAGCCAGCCGGGACCCGCCTGCGCACCCTGCTCTATATTGAGGACAACCCGGCGAACATGGAGCTGGTGGAGCAACTCATCGCCCGGCGCACTGACTTCAGGCTGTTGAAGGCGGTGAACGGCACGCTCGGCATCGAACTGGCGCGAGCCCACCTGCCGGAGGTGATCCTGATGGACATCAATCTGCCGGGCATCAGCGGGATCGACGCGCTGACCATTTTGCATGATGACCCGGCCACGACCCACATCCCCATCGTGGCCCTCAGCGCCAACGCCATGCCCCGTGACATCGAGCTGGGCCTCGAGGTCGGATTTTTCCGCTACCTCACCAAACCCATCAAGGTGAAGGAATTCATGGACACACTCGACGTGGCCTTGGAATTTGCCGAAAAACCGGCCGAGCCGGACTCTAACGCCATGAAACGGCCATGATCACCGCCTCGGACATTCTCAAGGCCAGCATCCTGATCGTGGATGATCAGGATGCCAATGTCACCCTGCTGGAGCAAATGCTGCGCGAGGCGGGCTACGATACCATCTCGTCCACGCGGGACGCGACCACGGTCTGCGCACTGCACCGCCAGCACCGCTACGACCTGATCCTGCTCGACCTGAAGATGCCCGGCATGGACGGCTTCCAGGTGATGGCAGGCCTGAAGGAAATCGAAACCGGCAGCTACCTGCCCGTCCTCGTGATCACCGCGCAGCCGGATCACAAGTTGCGCGCGCTGAAGGCCGGGGCGAAGGATTTCATCAGCAAGCCGTTCGAACTTCCCGAGGTGCTGCTCCGGGTGCACAACATGCTCGAGGTCCGCCTGCTCCACTTGAAACTGGCCAACCTCAACCTGGCGCGGCTCGAAAATTCCCAGCGCATCGTCGGCCTCGGCGACTGGGAATACGATCCCGCCAGCCAATCCCTGGCCTGGTCGGAGGGTATCTATCAGATCCTCGGCCTCTCGCGGAAGATTTTCCCGCCCAAGGCCGAGACCTTTGAACGCCTGGTGCATCCGGATGATCTCGCCGTCTACCGGCAGGCCAAGCAGGACGCCGCGATGGGCTCGCACCGCATGGAGTTCCAGCATCGCATCATCCGCCCCGACGGGGAAGTGCGCTATTTCCAGCAAATCACCCAGACGAGCCGGGATGACCAGGGCCGGCCGGTCCGCGAGTCGGGCACCATCCAGGACATCACCCGGCAAAAACTCGCGGAAGAGGCCTTCCGCCAGGGCGAGGAACGCCATTTGAACATGCTGATGCTTTCCCCCGACGCACACTTCGCACTGGTCGACGACCGCCTCACCTTCGTCAACCGGGCGTTCTGCGCTTTGATGGGAGCCGGCGCACCGGTGCAACTGCTCGGCCAGCCGGCGCTGGCGGTGGTGCATCCCGATGATCACCCGCAAGTGCGCGCGTGGGAACAGCTCGGCCCCGCCGATCCGCTCCGGCCACCGGCCGGAATGAAGTTTGTCCGGCTCGACGGAACCACCGTGGAGGCCGAGGTGGCGGCGGTGGCGTTCGAATTTCAAGGCAAAAAAGAAGTGCAGGTGATCGCC
>JANMTJ010000391.1:0-1900 GCA_031390295.1 Oleiharenicola sp. | reverse complement strand
GTGCCAGCGTTTGGCGTGATGCACACGCGGTTGCGGCCCGAGCGCTTGGCCTCGTACATGGCGGCGTCGGCTGCCTCCATCAGGCGCGCCTGCTCGGCGGTTTCGAGGTCGGGGTAGGTCGCGACGCCGATCGAGATCGTCACTTTCAGTCCGTCAACGACCATGTGTTCGATATCCTTGCGCAGGCGCTCAGCCAGGCTGTAGGCGCCCGCCTTGGCGGTGTTGGGCAGGATGGCCGCGAACTCCTCGCCGCCATAGCGGCACGGGTAGTCCTGGTTGCGCAGCGCGCCACGCAAGGTGGTTGCGACCGATTGCAGCACCCGGTCGCCCTGGTCGTGGCCGTGGGAGTCGTTGAATTTCTTGAAGTGGTCGATGTCGAACCTAAGCACCGACCGCGGGAGGTTGTTGAGGCGCGCCCGGTCGAGTTCGCTCTGGAGCGACTCGTCGAGGTGACGGCGGTTGAACAGCGCGGTCAGGCCGTCGGTGCTGGACAGGCGCCGCAGTTCCTCTTCGAGTCGCTTTTCCTCGGTCACGTCGCGCAGCAGTGCGGCGCTGCCCACCAGGTTGCGCTGCGCGTTGCGGATGCGCGAGGCGTGAACGCTGAATACGTGTTCGTTATAGATCAGCGTGTAGGGTCCGCTCTTTTCATCCGGATCGTCGAGCCAGGTCTGCATCAGGGCGGGTTGGTCGAACAGGCTCAGAAAGCCACCACTCACGATTTGGTCCTGGGTTTTGCCCAGCATCACCATCGCAGCCGGGTTGACGAGCACGATGTGGTCGGCGGCGTCGGTGACGATGATCGCTTCGCGGGCGCTGTAGATGATGGTCGTGAGCTTGTCCTGCTCCAGTCTCAATCCCTCGTAGGTCTTGAGCAGCTCGGTGGTCATGGTGTTGAAGCTGCCCGCCATCTGCGCGAGTTCGTCCTGGCCCCGCACCGGCACCTGCTGGTCGAGGTGGCCATCGGTGGCGCGTCTCATGGCGCTGGTCATCTTCTCGATCGGCTGCACGACCGAGCGGCGCATGATGACGCCGGTCAGCGCCAGCGTGGCCAGCAGCGCCGGCCCCAACACCAGCAACGAGGCCTTGCGTGTTTCCTGGATGTCGCGGTCAACGCTGGCAAGCGAGGTCGAGAGCTTGATCACGCCACGGATCGGGTGCGCCTGCCCGTGGCATCTGTAGCAAGCCGCCTGGTTGGGGATCGGCGCCAGGATGGTGAGTGTTTTTTCGCCCCGGTCATTGGTCGTGAAATAGCTCACCGGGGCCTTGCTCTCGATCGCTTTGACCAGGTTAAGGTCGTTCATCGCTGCCAGGCGTTGTTCGGTTTCAGCGGCTCGTGGCGCAAAGGTTTCCTGGCCGCGCCGACGGTTCACGTCGGCTATCGTCTTGTTGTCCAGGAAGGCCTTGAGTCCGTCGACGCGGATGATGTCGAAACCCTCGATATCGTTGACCTTCTTTAGCCGTTCGGCGAAGGCCTGTGCGATATCGGCGTAGCCGGCGAGCATCACGCCCTGAAGGTTCTGGCTGACCGTTTCAGTCAGCTTCAACATCGTTCGTTCGTTCTGGGCCAGAACGGCGCGTTCCTGGTAATTGACATAGAACCAGGCCGTCGCGCCCAAGCCCAGCGTCACCGTCAATCCGACCACGGCCAGTATCTTGTGCCCGATTCGGTTGAATTTGAAGAGTTGCATCGTGTGCTGGCTTAAGTGGGGTGGGCAAGGACGTGGCTGGATCCTGCAGGCGCCGGCATTGTATGGCTCGGTGCAACGGCGGCTTGCAGCGTGAGTCCGGCTGTGGCCGGCCCACCGGCTGGCCCTACTCGACTTTGCCGATCTTGCGCACCGCGTCGACCATGATGCGTGCGTCGGCGTCCCAGTAGGCCTGGAATTCGGGTGCGTCCAGG
>JANMTJ010000347.1:0-3492 GCA_031390295.1 Oleiharenicola sp. | reverse complement strand
CGGCCACGCCGACTTCGGCGGTGAGGTCGAACGCGCCCTGCGCATGGTGGACGGGGTACTGCTCGTGGTGGATGCCTATGACGGCCCCCAGGCCCAGACCCGCTTTGTGCTTCGCAAGGCCCTCGCCCACGGCCTCAAGGTTGTGCTCGTCATCAACAAGATCGACCGCGAGAACGCCGAACCCGCCAAGATGTATGACAAGGTGCTTGAGCTGCTCATGGAATTGAACGCCACGGAGGAGCAGTTTGACGCACCGGTCGTCTATGGTTCCGGCCGCGACGGGTACATGATGTTTCACCTCGGCGAGGAAAAGAAGGACATGGCACCGCTCTTCCAGACCATCCTCGACCACGTCCCGCCCCCGTTTGCCAAGCCCAGCGAGTCCTTCCACATGCTCGTCTCCAACATCGACTGGAGCGACTACGTCGGCCGTATCGCCGTCGGCAAGATCCTCGGCGGCACCGCCAACATCGGCGACACCGTGTTCATCGTCCGCCACTCCGACGGCAAGCGTGTCCGGGCCAAGATCACCAAGGTATTCGAATTCACCGGTCTCGGGACCCGTGAAACTGAATCCGCTGTCGCCGGCAACATCGTCGGCCTCTCCGGCTTTGAGGACATCGACATCGGCGACACCCTCACCGCCGAGGAGAACGGCCACGCCCTCCCCTTCACCCAGATTGACCCGCCGACCCTCGAGATGCAGTTCTGCGTCAACGACGGCCCGCTCGTCGGCCAGGAAGGCAAGCTTGTCACCTCCCGCCAGCTGCGGGAGCGCCTCTTCCGCGAGCTCAAGACCAACGTCTCCATCTACATCGAGGACACCGACAAGGCCGGCATCTTCAACGTCAAGGCCCGCGGCGCCATGCAGGTCGCCGTGCTCGTCGAGACGATGCGCCGCGAGGGCTTCGAACTCCTCGTCTCGCGCCCGACCGTGATCGAGAAGGAAGTCAACGGCCAGCGCCACGAACCCTACGAGACCGTCTGGATCGAGGTGCCCGACGAGTGCGTCGGCGCCATCATGCAGAATATGGCCAACCGCAAGGGCCGGCTCACCAACATGGAGAAGCTCCCGCACTCCACCATGCTTGAGGCGACCATCACCACGCGCGGTCTGATCGGCATGGAAATCGACGTTGTCAACGCCACCAGCGGCCGCGGCGTCCTCAGCCATTTGTTCAAGGAATACGGCCCCTATGCCGGCGAGGTCCTCACCCGCATCACCGGCACGCTCATCGCGACCGAGGCGGGCGAGACGACCGCCTACGCCCTCGTGATGGTGCAGGAACGCGGCAAGCTCTTCGTCAACCCCGGCGAGCAGGTCTATGAAGGCATGATCATCGGCGAGAACCCCCGCAACGAGGACATCGCCTGCAATGCCGTCCGCGCCAAGCAGCTCACCAACTTCCGCTCGCAGGGTTCGGGTGTCGCCACCGGCCTCACCCCGGCTTCGAAACTCTCGCTCGAACGCGCGATCGAATATATCGCCACGGACGAGCTCGTCGAGGTCACGCCCAAGAGCCTGCGCATGCGGAAGCGGATCCTGAACAACGCCGCCCGCCAAAAGGCCGCCAAGG
This sequence comes from Oleiharenicola sp., assembly GCA_031390295.1. Lineage (GTDB taxonomy): Bacteria > Verrucomicrobiota > Verrucomicrobiia > Opitutales > Opitutaceae > Lacunisphaera. Next base: position 1,915 of record JANMTJ010000347.1, on the reverse strand, counting down.
CCTCCAAGTAAGCGGACCGGCTTTACCTCGGGCCGGGATCAAACGGCCTCCAGCCCGGACCGGCGAGAGCCGGGCGGGGCAGAGGATGCGCTTGCGGATAGTAAACCACCTCAGACCAACGCGCCGGCTCAATTTCCAATAATTGACGCCGGGCCGCGTCGACGGCGGCGTTGGGCCGAAGATGGTTCCAAGCCAGCGAGCAGACCAGTTGATAGCGACCTTGGCTCTCCAACCAGAACGTGACTGAGAGACTGTCCTTCGAGCCACGGGCATACACATGGCATAAAGTGATTCCCAATGGAGCCAACCTTGCCCACTCCAACTCCGCAATCAATCGCTCGGCCGTCCGCTCCAAGGTTTCCCACGAATGATCATTCCGCGCCTTCCCTATGGCGCTGATGTACTGATCGCGGCCAAACCTCACCACTTCGGTGCCGTCCGGTCGCAGAGACCACGAAACTTCCGTCAGGCTGGTGTGTACAACTACAGCAATACTGCTGCAGCCTTCATCACCACAGTTGCATCGCGCGATTATCAATCCACCACCAGCTTCGAGAGTGGTTTGCTTGAAGAAAGCGATCGGATCCATCCCGAGCATGGCCATCTCGGGATCATATCCGGCGGCACTGCGATCCACCCGTTCAATCAAATCAACGCCGTTGACCAAGATTCGGAGCTGATGACCGTTTCGCTCGGTCGGCAACGTACACGAAACAACGCTAAACGAGAGCTCCGTCATGAAATTGATACTATCAGCTGGCCGCGAAAGGCGGCAAGACCGGAGTGCCTGAACAGAGAAAACCGCCGCGGTTATTTGGCGGAATCCGGTGACGTGCCTTCGCTGAGGGCCGTCACCTTTTTCTGTGCCGCGATCACCTTGGGATGGGCGGAACCGTAACGGGCGGTGAGCACTTCCAGATCGACCCGGGCCAGACGCAGCTCCCGCGACTCATCGCCCGGTCCCAACAATTGCCTCTCCAGTGCGTGCACCCGGACTCGCGCGGCGGTAGCCCGTGAGTTCCGGTCGCCGTAGCGCAGGTAGACCACCGTCAAATCGCCCCAGGCCGCGAGCAACTCGGATGGCATGGTGGGATCGGCGACCAATTTTTCCTCCATCTTGCTCAACCGCGCCTCCTGCTCCTGCAGCCTGGGATGATTCGGGGCAACACGGGCACGAAGCATTGTCAGCTCAGCCCGGGTCGTCCGAATAGCCGCCGGCTCGTCTGGCGACTTTCGGAACAATCGCTCCAGTTCTGCCACCCTGAGCTGCTGGTCGGTCACCCGTTGGTGATTCTGCCCATAGCGCGCTTGCAGTCGTGTCAACTCAGTCTGAGCGGCTGCGATGTCGGCGGGCAATTCAGCGGCCCGCAGGCATCCCACCAGCAAGCCCAGGGAAAACGCCAGCCGGCAAATCAGGTTCATCCGCGGGCTTCCGAAGGCAGTCCCGCCGTCTCCCGTTCGATCTCGGCCGCCTTCACCAGACCATGGGCGCTGGAGTGGCCGGTGAATTTCACGCACAACCGGTCCATGATGATATAGACGATCGGGATCACGTAGAGTGTCATCACGGTCGCGATCATGAGCCCGCCAACCACCACTATGCCCATCGGGTTGCGGGTCTCGGCACCCGCTCCGCTGGCGAAGGCGATCGGCACGGCACCGAGCACGGTCGAGATGGACGTCATCAGGATGGGCCGGAAACGGATCGTCGCCGCCTCGAAGGCCGCCTCGGTTGCATTTTCCCCCTTCTGCACCTGGAGCTGGTTGGCAAACTCGACAATCAGGATGCCGTTCTTGGCCACCAGGCCGATGAGCATGATGAGGCCAAACCGCGAGAACAGGTTGTCCGTCATCGCCACACCCCAGAAGCGCGTGCAATAGAGGACCAGCAGGCCGCCGGCCACGGCGATAAACA
>JANMTJ010000291.1:0-6062 GCA_031390295.1 Oleiharenicola sp. | reverse complement strand
AGACCAAGGGCTGACGAGAGTCCCCGACGAGAATGATTTGGTGAAACTCGCCCGGGAGCTGAACCGGCTGGGTGTGGCCTATGTGGTGATCGGAGGGTTTGCCATCAACCGTCTCGGCTTGGTGCGTGCCACGGATGATCTCGACCTGCTTATTGCCCGGGATGCCGCCAACCAAGCCTTGGTCAAAAAGGCGTTGGAGATACTCCCTGACAAGGCAGTCAGGGAGCTGGCCAACGATGATCTGGCGCGATGGGTGGTGGTGCGGGTAAACGACGACATCACGGTGGACCTGATGACCGAGGCTTGCGGCGTAACCTATGAGGATGCCCGCGAGGGGGTTGAAATTGTGAAGATGCAGGACGTGGGGGTGCCCTTTGCGGGAGCGGAATTGATGCTCAAAATGAAACAGGGCGCGCGGGAAAAGGACGCGGCTGATCGCAGTTTCCTGCAGCAGTTGATCAGGAGCCGACGCGCTTAAACCCCACGGTGTCGGGGGGCGGGCGTCGACGAGCAACGCCCCTACAAGTTCAGTGAGCGCCTGATTTCTGCGACGAGCGCGGCGGGCGTGGTCGGCCCGACGTCGAGCAGCAGGGCGCCGGCGGGTGGCTCGAGGATGGCGAGCTGGCTCTCCAGCATCGCCGGCTTCATGTAGTGGCCGGGGCGTTGCTGCAGCCGCGCGAGCAACACCTCGCGTTCGCCGGAAAGACAGACGAGGGACACGCCGGCGGCGTCCTCGAGCAGCACGCGGCGGTAACTTTCCTTCAGGGCCGAGCAGCTGAACACGGCGCTCCGGCCCGCGGCGCGGAACCCATCCATGGCGGCGCGGATGGCGGCAAGCCACGGGGCGCGGTCGGCATCGTCGAGCGGATCGCCGCGGCCCATCTTGGCCTTGTTGGCGGGGGAGTGGAAGTCATCGGCCTCGTGGTAGGGCCAGCCGAGCTCCGCGGCGAGCAGGCGGCCGACGGTGGTCTTGCCCGTGCCGGCTACGCCCATGATCAAGATCAAGGAACAAGGCGGGAGGTTTGAGGGGTGAGGCATGGGTTCACATCTTCGCAACCGCTCCTCAAACCTCAAGCCTCAGGCCTTTGAGCCTTGAAATCGGCCAGACCGATTTCAGCGCACGACGCGCTTATAATTCTGGCCGTAGAGGACGACGGTTTCGGCGTCCTTGATCATCATCACATAGGGGTCGCTGGTGGCGAGGGCGGGCTGGCCGTCCTTCGTCGCGCCGCGGGCAGTGCGGATGGTCTCCTCGGCGATCGCCTGGGCGGCGCCGTATTTGGCGATGCGCAGCGTGCCGTCGGGGCCGATGATGAGGCGGCGGTCGCCCTCCAGGGTGCCCGTCTGGTATTCGCCGGCGACACGGCTGAGGAGGGAGATGGACTCCGCCGCGGGCATGAGGCTGAACTTGGGAGCCAGCGAGCGGGCGGGTCGGAGCATCATGAACATGCCGCCGACGAGGCAGCCGGCGCTCACCACCACCATCAGCGCAATCTTGGCCCAGGCGGGGAAGCCGCCGGAGGGAAGATGCAGGCTGACGGGGTGGGCCGTGGTCGGCCGGTCGAAAGCGCGCGGGGTGGCGGCCTTCACCTCCGGCTCGGTGACGCCGGTGATGGTGCCCAGAATGAAGTCGATGGTGTGCTCTTCGCCGCGCAGCAGGGCCTCGCGGCCGACGAAGCACAGGCGGCGGTACCGGGTGCGGACCACATAGACCTCGCGGTCGGTCTTGATGCGGATCTCCGGCGTGGACGGTTCGTAAATCGTCAGGCGCGAGGCGACCTCGTTGAGGGCGTGGAGCATCTCGCGCAGCTGGGCGATGGTGACCGTGCTCATCTGCTCGTCGGCATAGCCCAAGCCGGCGGCGGCCGCGCCGGGAGCGAGGTGGTGGAGCGTGACACTGTAAACGTTGGCGGCCATCAGGGTTCGAGAATGAAGATCGGGCAGTCGCCAAAGCCCGTGCGGAAGTTGCCGGTGGTGAGATCGCCGTCATCGAGGGCCTGGTCGATTTCCTCCATGAGGTCGGCATCGACGATCAGGGGGGCGTCACTGGTGCCGGTGATGGCGAGGGCGGCGCGCCACTTGCCTCCCGGGCTGGTGCCGCCGGGATGCACCTGGTTGTTCTCCCAGTCGAATTTGCCGCCCATGGGCGTGCGCAAGGACCAGACCGTGGTCTGAATATCCTGATCGTTGATCCCGGTGGGGATGACGCCGGCGGTGGACTCGGCCGGCCACGAGCCCCTTTCATGGGCGTAGGCCTGGAACGCGGCGCCGAAGACCCGGAAATCATTGACCACCGAGGTGGCGCGGGCCTTGCGCTGGATGCGCTGGTAGGTCGGCACGGCCATGACAAAAAACATGCTGATGATGAGCACCGCGATCATCAGCTCCACCAAGCTGAACGCCCGGGTCGCCCGGCGCGGGAAGCGCTGGCGGCCGAGCAGGCGGCTGGGGGAGGTCGATACTATCATCGCCGGCCATTTCGGCGCAGCACCGCGCGAGAGGCAAGGGGGAATCGACTGATTCCCAAGGAGCGAGGTGTCAGGCGAGAGGTGTCAGAAGGCAGTCCCTGAAACCTAAAGCCTCAGGCCTGATGCCTTACTTTGTCTGGTACGCGCCGGGGGTGTAGGTTTCCTGCCTGGGCCAGCCGAGGAGCGCGGCGATCCCGGCGGGCAGCGGCGCCCGGACCGGGAGGGAGCGGCTGAGCGTGTAATTTTTCAGCTCGGGACTGCGGAGCACGGCACCGGGCTCAAGGTCGAGCAGCTGGCTGTGCGCCTCGAAGGCGGGCAAGGCGGCCTGCAGATCGGCGAGATTCTTGAACTCATGCTGGTTGGCCGCGCCGGCGGCGGGGCTCCAGGTGATGAGTAATTTGGCGGCCGCGCCGGCGGGCCGGACGTAGACGTTGTAGTCCGTCGCGGTGAACATGGGCTGGGTGAGCTTGTCCTTGAGCACCGCCGCCTGCTCGGCGCGGAACAGGGCCTTAGCGAAGCGGGCGTCGGCGACGAGGAGATTGCCGGAGAAGACATGGCCGTCGCGCTCAGGGACGTCGGGGCCGGTGGCGGGGTGCCAGGCGAAATGGTCGGCGGCGGCGCTGCGCTCGTTGCGCTCGAAGGAGGCGACGGTGTTGACGAAGGTGTTGTGGTAGACCTTGGCGCCGGAGCTGTTGAGGATGCGGATGCCCTTGTTGCAGTTCACGAAGACATTGCCGGCGCAGACGACGCCCTTGGAGATCTCGAAGAAAAAGCCGTCGAGGCAGTTCTCGACCCAATTGTTGACGAAGACGCCGTCCACATTGCCAACGTCATACCAGATGCCGTTGGAGTTCGGGTTGTCCATCACGAGGTTGTCACGGCAGGTGACGCGGCGGGTCTGGTTGAAGATCTTCACGGCCGAGGGATAGTAGCCGGTGAGCTGCTCGATGTTGTTGCGGGCGATGATGTTTTTCTCGAGCAGGCAGTCGGAGGAGCCGATGACGTAGATGCCCTCGGTGCTGGTGTCGCTCACGAGGCAGTTCCGGATGACGAGGTTGTCCCCGCGGAAATAACCGCCGACGCGCGAGCAGTGGGTGATGGTGCAATGCTCGAGCAGGGTGCCGACGATCTCCTTGCCGAAGGTGGCGGGATCGGCGAGGCCGACCGGGTCGTCGGTGGGTTCCTCGGTGGCGGGCACGGAGCCCCGCTTGCCCTCCACCTCGAGGGCGCGGTAGGCATACTGGGTGAAGGCGAGGCCGCGGAGGGCCGGGCCCAGGTGGTCGGAAGCCTTGCCGTGAACCGGCTTGGGGGTGCAGACGAGCGAGCTTTCCCAGGCGGTGATCTCCACCAGCCGGTTCGCCGGGTCCACCTTGATGTAGACGTGGCCCGCCTCGTAATCGATGTAGTAGGACTGGGCGTCGAGCTCGCCTTCCCAACCGGCTGAGCGCAGCGCCACGCCGTCCACGAAGACCATGTCGTTGTTGAAGCGATGCAGGGGGGTGCGGCTGCCCTCGCGGGCGCGCTGCCACCAGTCCCGCGGTTTGCACGGGAACAGGGTTTTCCAGGAGGTGCGCCAGAGGCCGTCGCGCAAGGCCACCCATTCCGCGGCCACCTGCGTGCCCTTGAGCACGGGCTTTTCGTCGCGGTAGGGCTGGATGGTGATGCCCTGGTTGAGCACGTGGCCGCCGGTGCGGTAGGTGCCGCCGCGCAAAATAAGGGCGTCACCCGTGACCGCCTTGGCGATGGCCGATTCCAGCGTGGTGGGGGCGGCGAGGGTGGTGCCGGTCGCGCCGGCCGCGCCGTCAGGGGCGACGTAATAAACATGGGCGGCCCCCTTCGGTACCTCATAGTTCTGCGGTTGCGGGCCGTAGGGGCCGCCGGAGGGCTGGGCGTGAAGGGCTGGAGCCAGCGCGACGAAGAGCGCGGACAGGAACAGGGCGGGCCGGCGGAGGGAGCGGGGTTTCATGGGGGATGAGCCTGAACAACTACCCAGAGGGCGGGGATGCGCAAGCCGCCCCGCCGTGCTAACACTGGACGCGGCTGGACAGCCGGAGGTGGCGCCGCCACGCTCCCCGCCCATGAACCAAGGGGAGCTTGAGCAGTGTTACATCGCGCTGGGGGTGGGGCCGGACGTGACCTTGGAGGAACTGGAGCGGGTTTTCATGAAGCGGAATTTCGCGCTGCTCAAGGGCAAGAGCGGCGCAGCCGACCAGGCCAACCCGGAGCTCGACATGCAGCGGCAGCAACTGCGAATGGCCTATGAGCGGTTGGCGGAGCATCTCCGCGAGGAGCAGCGGCAGAGGGCGGCGGGTGGAGCTGCCGCGACCCCGCGGCAGTCATCCCGCGGCGTTAAGGCGGGGAGCGGAGACCCCGCCCTACAGCCTGTGACCGGGCTGACACCGCCGGTCCAGGCGCCCCGCGACCCGGCCGATGACGAGTTCATCCTGTTCCGCTTCGACGATTGGAAGGTGAACACCTTCGGGCCGCCGCTGCTGCTGGGCCTGGTGTGGCTGGTGAATCTCTCGCCGCTGAAATCCCTCCTGACCGGGTTTCACGTCTGGATGCACGAGTTCGGCCACGCGACCGCCGCGTGGTTGTGCGGGTTTCGCGCGACGCCGCTGCCCTTCGGCTGGACGCCGGTAGAGCCGGAGTACTCGCATTTCGTCTATTTCGGCCTGCTGCTGATGTTCGGCCTCCTGTTCGCCGCCGGCTGGGTGGAGCGCAAGGTGTGGCCGATGATCGCGGCGGTGGCGCTGGCCGGCCTGCAGTTCTACATGACGTGGCGCATGCCGGAGCACCGGCAGGAATTCTGGTGGAGCGCGTTCGGCGGCGTGGGCGGGGAATTCTACCTGAGCACGCTGTTCATGCTGTTCTTCTGGGTGCAGCTGCCGGAGAAGTTCAAGTGGGGCGCGTGCCGCTACGTTTTCTTCGGCATCGGCGCGACGGCCTTCCTCAACATCTGGGTGCGCTGGGGCGACGTCTATCGCGGAATTGAGGAGATTCCCTTCGGCACGATGATCAACGGCGAGGAGGACGAGGGCGGCGACATGAACAAACTCATGGTCGGCTACGGCTGGAAGAAATTCACCATCCGCCGCACCTACTGGCTGCTGGGCTGGGGCTGCTGGGCCGCCCTCGGGTTGATGTGGGCGTTGTTTGCCCTGCGGCTGAATCGCGTCGCCGACTGGCTGACGGGGAAGTTCGCGAAGCCGGAGGATGCGGGGTAGGCCCCTGAGCTGAAAATCAGCCCCGCTGTCATTCTGAGCGCAGCGAAGAATCCAGAGTGATGGCCTCAGCGATCATGTTACTGGATGGATCCTTCGCTGCGCTCAGGATGACAGTTTTAAAGGATCCACTCACGGCAGTTCCATCAGGCGGATGCGGCGGTATTCCATCTGGCCCTTGTCGCCCTCGAGGCCGATCGGGCCGGTCGCGGGCAGCTTCATCGCCTCCTCGAGCACTTCGCCGTTGCACGTGGCGCGGGCGACATTGTCCTTCACGGTGATCTCAATGTCGTTCCAGTCCCCGGCCTTGTAGTTCTGCAGCTGGGTGTAGGGGCCGGCGAGAAGGTAGTCGCGGCACTGGAGCTGCGGG
>JANMTJ010000256.1:0-8036 GCA_031390295.1 Oleiharenicola sp. | reverse complement strand
GACGAGGCCGCGGCTTCGTCGGCGGACAGAGAAGCGCCCGTGGTGAGGAGCGCGGCGAGGAGGAGGGCAGTTTTCTTCATGTGTGGTAGGTTTGGATTTGGTTTGTCAGGTCGTGGATCGGCTTGTTCCCGCGCGAGCGCGGAAAAAACTGACGTCTAACCCATGAGTGGGAAAGCAATCACCGGGCCAATTCCATGAGAAATTTTAAGTATCCTTGGCATAGGCAGCAGGTGAGAAAGGGGTGGGGCAGTGGGAGGGAACAAACCCCACCGCCGGCGTGGCGGCGATGGGGTTCGGAGTATCGACGAGGCGGGCGGACCTCAGACGGCGGCGTCGCCGTGCTCGTCGGTGCGGATGCGCAGGACATCCTCCAGCGCGAGCACGAAGATCTTGCCGTCGCCGATCTTGCCGGTCTTGGCGCCGGCGGTGATGGCCGCCAGGGCGGGTTTGACGAGCTCGTCGGTGACGGCGATCTCGAGTTTCACCTTGGGCAGGAAGTCCACGGTGTATTCGCTGCCGCGGTAGATCTCGGTGTGGCCCTTCTGGCGGCCGAAGCCCTTGACCTCGGTCACGGTCATACCGTCGACCCCGACCTTGCTCAGGGCTTCCTTAACCTCGTCCAGCTTGAACGGCTTGATGATGGCGATGATGAGTTTCATTTGGATAGGGTGTTAAGGTTAGAGGATGTAGCCTTCCTCGCTGTGATCGGTGATGTCCAGGCCCTGTTGCTCGGCTTCCGGAGTGGGCCGCAGGCCGACGACCGCCTTGACGACGTAGGCGATGATGAGGGTGCCCACGACGGAGAGCGCCAGGGTGATGCCGATGGCTTTCAACTGGGCGACCCACAGGCCGCCGTCCTTGATCAGGGCGGCCAGGCCGTTTTTCTCGGCGTAGCCGGCACTGATCAGGTTGGAGTTCACGTCAGCGGTGGCGAGGAAACCGGTCAGCAGGGCCCCGAGGGTGCCGCCGACGGCGTGGACGCCGAAGGTGTCGAGGGCGTCGTCATACTTGAAGATCGCCTTGAGTTTGGTGCAGGCGAGAAACGGGATGATGCCGGCCAGCACGCCAATGATGATGGCCCCGGTGGAATCAACGAAACCGGTCGCGGGGGTGATGACCACCAGGCCGGCGACGATACCCGAGCAGAAGCCGAGCACCGAGGCATGGCCGCGGGTGATCTTCTCGATCATGCCCCACGTGAAGCCGGCGGTGGAGGCGGCGAGCGTGGTGGTCGTGAAGGCGTTGGCGGCGACCCCGTCGGCAGCCAGGGCCGAGCCGGCGTTGAAACCATACCAGCCCACGTAGAGCATGCCGGTGCCGACCATGCAGAGCACCATGGAGTGCGGAGCCATCTTTTCCTTCCCGAAGCCCAGGCGGGGTCCGAGGATCAGGCAGAGGATGAGCGCGGACCAGCCGGAGCTCATGTGCACCACCGTGCCGCCGGCAAAGTCGATGGCCGGGATCGCCGCATCGGCGTTCCAGACACCATTCATCAGGCCGGTGGCACCCCAGACCATGTGGGCGAGCGGGAAGTAAACCACGAGCATCCACAGCGCCACGAACAGGATGATGGCCGAGAACTTCATGCGCTCGGCGATGGCGCCCACGATCAGGGCGGGCGTGATGATGGCGAACATCAGCTGATACATCGCAAACACGTTCTGGGAAATCCAGTAGGCGTAGTTGGTATTGGGGGCCGAGGTCACGCCCTTGAGCAGGAAGAACTCGGTGCCGCCGATGTAGGGGCTGCCGTAGCTGGTCCCGAACACCAGGCTGTAACCGAAGGCCCACCACATCAACGTGACCAGGCCGGTTATGCCCAGACACTGGGCCAGGACGGAGAGGACGTTTTTCTTGCGCACCAGGCCGCCGTAGAACAGCGCCAGTCCGGGCAGGGTCATGAACAGCACCAGCGCGGCGCAGATCATCATGAAGCCGTTGTGGCCGGGGCCGGCCACGCCGGGGAGACCGGCGCCGGGATCGGTGTTGTTGACATAGGCGGCGAAGGCGCCGTCAACCGCCGGGGCGGCGGGGGCGGCGGCTTCCTCGGCGTAAGCCAAGGTAAACAAACCCAGGAGCGCAAAGATACCGGATATCTTCAAGCTGCGGGTCATGTGCTGGAACTGTATCTTCATAGTCGGTGGGGTGGCGGTGTGGTTATTGTGATAGGGAGGCGCGGAGCGCACGACCCAGACTGGATCCGACAATTAGCACGGCCTGTGCCAACCTGATTTGGCGATTAGGCCGTCTGGCCTTATGCCAAGGATTGGACGTAAAAAAGCCGCACCTTGGCGGGTGCGGCGGGCAAGTCGGGTGGGGACCCGCTTATTTGGTCACCTGGGGCGGCGGGGGCGGGGGGGCGATGGCCACCGAGCTGGTCGCCATTTTGTTGCCGGCAATCTCCACCATGCGCTGGATCTCGATCTCGGCGTTGCGTCGGTTGATCTTGGCCAGCTCGACCACCTTGGCTAGGTCGAAGGTATCGCGGTTGAGCTTCTCCTTGTTGGAGCGGGCCTGCGAGATGCTGATCTCCAGGGCGCCGACTTCCTTGGCCAGTTTATCGGACTGCGCATTCAGATCCACCGTCTCCATGCTCAACTGGTTCATGACGGCCTGATAGTCGGCTTCCTTCTTGGCGAGCTTGGCGGCCTCCTCGGCGTCACGCTGCTTCTGGCGCTTTTCGGCGTCTTCATTGGCTTTCTTTTCAATCTCCTCCTTGCGGATCTTGTCGAGACGCTCTTTTTCAATCCGCTCAATTTTTTGCTGCGCGGACTTGTGCTCCATATCCCGCACCGCGCTGAGATAGAAGAAAAGGAACACCGCGAGCAGGATGCCCGGGATTAAAAGGTAAGTGATTAAGGTCTTCTTCATGGTGATCGGTAAGGGGTGGGGTTAGCTCTTCTTCGCGGCGGCGGCGACGGCGGCGGCCTCGGCGGCCCGGGCTTTCTCGGCGGCGGCAATCTTGTCGAGCAGGTCGTAATAATACTTCACGTTCGATTCGGCCTGCTTGACGTAGTCCCGGAGGAAGGCCTGCTCATCCTGCAGGGTCTTTCTGTCCAGCTCGATCTTCTTGATCTCTTCCTGGACCTCATCGAGATCCTTTTTCAGGCGGCGGACCTGGTCGGTCAGCTTGGTCTTGTCGCTGTTGGCGCGGAGGCGCTTGTCCTCGGCGGCCTGACGGGCGGTCTTCTTGTCCTCCTCGATCTTTTCCTTCTTGAGGCGCTCCTCGGTCCGGAGCTTGGAAGCCTCGACCGCCGCGGTAATCGCCTTCTCGCGATCAATGACCTGCTGCCGGGCCTTCTCCTTCTTGGCATCGTCGGCCCTGGCCTTCACCTCGGCGAGGTGGGCTTCGTGGCCCCGGGCGAAATTGATGTAGAAACCACCGAAAATCAGGACACCGATCAGGGGGATGATGAAGTAGGCTTTGTTCATGGTCAGATGCTGCGGTAAATGGGGGGGTGGGCGGTTTTAAAGTCTGTTCTTCTTGTTCTCGCGATCCCGGATCAGGTCCTCGAGGGCCTTGGACATGTTCTGGCCATCCTTGAGGCCCTCGGGGAAATCCATGGCCTTGCGGGCCGCATCGAGGGCGACGTCATACTTCTGGAGGCTGTAGGCCGTGTAAGCGAGGGAGAGAAAGGCTTGATAGGGCTTGGTGAGGTTGCCCTTGGTGATGGCGGCCTGGATGTGCTTCAGGGCCTCCTCGGGCTTGTCGATGGAGGTGTAGGCCTGGGCGATCAGGAACTCCAGCTGGCCGGACTTGGGGAAGACCTTGGTGCCATCCTTGAGGGCCTCAATGCCCTTCAGGGGGCGCTGCAATTGCTGGTAGGACAGGGCGAGCAGCTCCCAGTTTTTCGGGTCGTTCTCGATCGTGTCCGACTTCAGGCCCTTGTCCAGCAGCTCGGCGGCCTTCTCATACTGGGCAATGTTAAAGTAAATGCCGACCAGGTTGTAGTTGTCCTTCCGGGAATTCATGAACCCGTTGGCTTGGGCCCGCTCAATGGTGATGATGGAACGGATGTTATAGTCGCGGGCCTGCTGGGTGTCCTTGGATTCCTCGTATTTGGCGGCGATGGTCAGGTAAATGGCGGCCAGTTGCTGCCAGTAGGCGGTGTTGTCGGGCTTCAGCTTGATGAGTGACTCGAGCAGTTCGGCGGACTCGGCATAGCGGTCGAGTTGGTTCAGGCAGACGAGCTTGAGGACGTAAAAGGTGTCCTTGGGCCGGGTGGCGAGCTTCAGGCCGATGTCCACCTGTACGATGGCCCGCTTGAGGAGGGCGGGATCAGGATTGGTGGGGTTGACCATGGCCTTGCTGAAGAGCAACTGGGCGTAGATCAGCTGGGCTTCGGCATTCGTCTCCTTGTTGATCTTGAGCCAGTGCTCCATGGCCTTGTCGGCCTTGTCGAAGTAGGAGGCGGCCAGCGTGGTGTTCTTGGTCTGGGCCGCTTCCTGGAAGTAGAGCTGGACGAGGAAAAAATAGAGCTCGCGGGTGACGCGCTCTTCAAAATAGGTGGGGTTGTTGGCCTCCGACAGGGCGAGGCTGCGCTCCATGGGCTCGATCGCCCGGGCGTATTCACCCTGCTGCAGGAAAATCTGCAGCTTATACTGGTGAATCAGCGCCGCGTCGTAGCTGTCCGCCGGGACCTTGGTCTGCAGGCTGTTGAGAATGGCGAGGGCCGCGGGATAATTCGGCGGCTTGGCGTCCATGGCCTCCTTGTATTTCGGCAGGGCCTCCGCCGTGGCATCGCTTGGATTGTAGTCCCGGACCGGCGTTTGCGCCGGGACCGTGACCGCGGCCAGGGTGAGGGCGGCGACCAGGCCAAGCGTCCGGCGGGTGAGGGAAATGAAAGGGGTCGGCATGGCGGCGGTGTTACTCGGTCGCATTGAACTCAAGGAGCTGCGAAGCACGGACATTCACCACCTGACCGCGCCTGCGGCCGGGTTTGAATTTCCACTTTTGCACGGCCTGCAGGGCCGGCATTTCAAATTCCCGGTGGGAGGAGCGGATGACCTGGGTCTGGATGACGTCACCCTCGGTGCTGATGATGAACTCGACGACGACCGAGCCGTTGATGCCGGCGCGGCGCATATCATAGGGGTAAGTCGGGGCCTGGCGGACCCGGGCGACAGGCTGCTGGTCGAGATCGCCGATGTTGAAGAGATTGCCGATACCCCGGCCGAAATTCGCCCCGGGCTTGGTGACCGGAATGGTGATCGCGCCCTTGGAAGGGGTCAGACCCGGAGGCGGGGGCGGCGCCAGCGCTTGGACGAATGAATCCAGCGGTACGATTGAAGGCACATCCACGAGGCTGGGGGGAGCCATGATATTCTCCATCGGCTCGTCGGTCAGATCCTCGACCTCCTCCACCTTGTCCTCCTCCAGCGGGGGCATTTCAAATTGGACCACCTCTTCCTTGGGGGGGGCGAACCGCTTGGGCGGCTCGTTCTTCTGGCTGAAAAGCCAGATCGTCGAGTGCAACGCCAAGGAAACCCCGATGCCGATGATAAGGTCTCTGTTCATGTTATTTACCGGTGGGCCGGGTCCGGGTTTCGACCGAGAATTTCAAGATGCCGGCCTGGCGGATCATATCGAGCACGTTGACCGTGATGCCGAAGCGCGCCCGTTCGTCGCCGGCGATCAGGATGCGCGGGTCGTCCGTCTGGGTCTTGTAGTGGGCAAGCCGCGCCGGGATTTCGCCCAGATCGATGAGTTCCCTGTTCCAGAAAATGGCCCCATCGCCCGACACCTGGATCGTCGTGATATCGGGGGGCGGGGTCCCGGGGGGAGGCGGCGGTGCCGCGACCGGGAGATCAACCGGGACGGACTTGAGGGCATTCAGGGAAAGCGTGAAGAGAACGAAGGTCGCCAGCAGGAAGAAGATGACGTCAATGAGGGGAATGATCTCAATGCGCGCCTTTTTACGGACCGGGACTTTGATTTTGGTGCCTTCCATGATAGTGCAGCTTTTCTAGTATACGCCTGAGAAGTCGGTTTATTAGGCAGGGGTGGGGCGGTCAGCGGCTGCGGGTTTCGATGAAGACCTTCTTGAATCCGGCCTTGCGGGCCTCATCGAAAACGTAAATGGCCTGGGCAAAAAAAGCCCGCTCGTCGCCGTTGATCAGGATGCGCCCGTCGGGATCCTGCTTGGCGTAGAGCACCAGGCGCTGCTGGAAATCATCCAGCGTGATCAGGTCCTGGTTCCAGGCGATGGCACCCTCATCGGTCACGCTGATGGTCACGCCGGTGGGGTCGCGGATTTCCCCGGTCTCCGCGACGGGCAGGGTGACCTTGACGCCGTTGGACTTGTTGAGCGAAAGGGTGAACAACACGAAGGTGGCGAGCAGGAAGAAGATAACGTCAATGAGAGGGATGATCTCAATGCGCGCCCTCTTGATGCCACCCGAGCTGGTTCCGCCGCCACCGTGCATACAGTTAGGGGGTAAAGGTTAAATCTGCTGCAACACGGCGCCTTAGCGGGCGTTCGTGGTGGCGGACTTGTTGATGATGATCTCGAGGGAGTTGGAGGCGTCCTCTACTTCATGGCGCGCTTCCTCGACCCGGGCGTTCATGTAATTGAAGGGCAGCAGGCCCATGATGGCGATGAAGAGACCGCACATCGTGGCGATGAGCGCCTCGGCCACACCGCCGGTGATGGCGCCGGTTGAGGCGGAGATATCACCACTGCCGGAGTTGAGGGCGGCGAAGGTGCCCATCATGCCCGTGACGGTGCCGAGGAGGCCCAGGAGGGGGGCGGCGGTGATGCAGGTGTCGAGGGTGGGGAGACCCTGGCTGTAGCGCTGCATCTCCTGGTTGGCGGCGCGGGTGAAGGCGTTGCCGAGGGAGTGTTCCTTGTGCGACAGGGCGTAGACCAGGATGCGGGCGACGAAGTCGTTGCTCTTCTTGCCGAGCTCGACGGCGCCGCTGACGTCATTGGCCTCCACGCGCTCGAGGATCTTGTCGACCAGCTCGGGCTCGCGGCGGCTGTTCTCGCGGATGATGAAGATCACGCGCTCGACGGCGACGGTGATCATCAGGAAGGAGACGAGCAGGATGGGCCACATGATGCCTCTTCCAGCGTGGAAAAGTTCCATCATGTTCATCGGGCTGCCGTCGGGATTCGTCAGAAGGAGAGCCAGGGGCAATTGGACAGAGATCATAGTGCGGGTGTGGGTTTGACTGGGACGGGTATGATTTATTCCTGTGCGGAAATTCGAGAGGTGCTCAGCCGGGTAATTGGGAGAATAACACCTGACTGGAGTTAACTACTTCATGGGCAAAAAACATCGGAACGCAAATGTTGCTGAGAATCACTTCGCCCTGTCAATGCGGTTTCTATGCCAGCAGTAGGAAAACTTGATGCCATCAACGAACTAATGGCGTGGATGAATTGGGCGGGGAAAATTGGCTGCCCGACTAGGAGTCGAACCTAGACAGAACGAGTCAGAGTCGTTCGTGCTACCATTACACCATCGGGCAGTGAAAAAAACTTATCGCGGCCGGACAGTGGGACCGGGTGGTGGTGGTGCAAAAAATGGAGCCGGCGATGGGATTCGAACCCGCAACCGCCTGTTTACAAAACAGGTGCTCTACCATTGAGCTACACCGGCAAGGCGTGCAAGGCACGATAAGTCAGGATGACTGGCAAACAACCCGAAATTTGGTGGCTCCCCCGGGACTCGAACCCGGAACCAATTGATTAAGAGTCAACTGCTCTACCATTGAGCTAGGAAGCCGACAAAAAAGGAATCGCCAAAGTTAATATCGCCCCGAGCAAGTCAACCCCTTTTCCGAAATTCAGCCGCCACGCGATTTTCCCTCTGAAAATCACCGCGGGGCGGGCGTTTTTGCGCTGCTGCCTGATCCGTGAACTTTCCCCTTGCCAAGCGTCCATGCCCCCTCTGTTTTGGTCCGCTCCATCCATGCAAAAGACCAAAAAGTCCGTTGCCAAGCGCTTCAAGATATCCGGTACGGGTAAGCTGATCCGCCGCACGCCCGGTTTCCGTCACCTGCTGGCCGCGAAGAGCACGAAGTCCAAACG
>JANMTJ010000240.1:0-9844 GCA_031390295.1 Oleiharenicola sp. | reverse complement strand
CACATCGGCGGCGGCACGGGCGACCAGGACAACAATCTGGCCGCGCACTTCCTGGCCAACCTCGCCGCTTTCACCCGCGGCGGATCGTTGGTGGACAGAATAATGTGACTGGCAGCCCGGGTGGGGGACTGGACCTGCTCGGCAAGAATCAGGGCGCGGCCCAGTAACCCGGCCGGCTCAGGCCTGCACGACCTTGGTGCCGGCGATCAGATCGTGAATGCAGCGCCGGTCCTCGCGGAAAATGAAGAGAATGTCCGTCAGGCTGTAGAGCAGGCCGATAAAGGGGACGGCCCCGATCAGACCGTTCACCAGCATCCGGAGCAGGAAGACCTTCACGAAGCCCGGGTTGGAGTCGTCTTCGAAACAGACAATCTTGATGCTGAGGAATTTCTTGCCCAAGGTCTGGCCCCGCGTGACCAGCAGGTAGATCTGGATGCCGAGCAACACCACCATGGCGGCGCCGATGGTGACAAAGCCGGCGAGCATCAGCGCGGGATTGGGCGATTCAGGCGTGGCGAATACCCCGGCCATGATGAGCATGACCATGCCGGGAGCGGCGAATATCGTACCGATGATGCTGTCGAGCAGCGCGGCCCCGAGCCGGAGCCAGCGGCTCGCGAGTACCATCCCGGTCACCGGTGCGGCGGTGGCGGCGGGTGCCACGGTGGCGCTGGTCACGTCCACGGCGGGCGGAACCGCCAGGGCATTGAATTCGGCAAAGTCCCCGAGGGTCTTCCACTCGGCTTCGTTGCTGCGGCGGGCCTTGGTTTGCAGGTTGGCGCGCCCGCCGGTGATCCATTCCGCGATTTTGACCTCGGAAACGGGTCCGTATTCCTTCCCGTCGGTGCCAAGGATGGTAAACATGATGGAGGGACTATGCGCCGCCAGCCCGCCGGGTCAACGCCGGGCTACTCCTCGCCCTGTTTCTCGCGCACGCGCTGGCGCAGGGACTTGGTGAGTTTCTTGACGTCCGACTTCTGCCGCTGCTGGGCCGGGCGGTCAGTGCGCCGGACCTCATAGGCCGAGGCGCGCTGCATCCGCAGGTAGGCCTGCCAGCGGGAGGAATCGAGCGAGCCGTCGGCCAGCGCGGCCTGCACGGCGCAACCGGGCTCGCCGGTGTGGGCGCAGTCGCGGAATTTGCATTGGCCGGCGAGGGCGGTCACGTCGCCAAAGGCGGCATCGATGCCGGCGACGGCATCCCAGGGCTGAAGTTCCCGCATGCCGGGCGTGTCGATCACGATGAAGCCGGCGGGGGCGACGATCAGCTCCCGCTGGGTGGTGGTGTGGCGGCCCTTGTTGTCGGCCTCGCGGACTTCCTGCGTATCCTGGACCGATTCACCCACGAGCCGGTTGATGAGGGTGGACTTGCCGACGCCCGAGGATCCGAGCAGGGCGATGGTCCGGCCGGGCCGGAGCCACGGGGCGAGGGCCTTGAGACCGCGGCGGGTTTGCGCGCTGACGACCAGCACCGGCACCTCGCGGGCGATGAGGGCGAGCTCAGCGGAGATGGCCGCGGTGTCGTCATTGAGGTCGGCCTTGTTGAGGAGCACGACCGGCTGGGCACCGCTGGCCCACGCGGCGGCCAGATAGCGCTCGGTGCGGTGGAGATGGTAGTTGCCGTCGAGCGCGCTCATCAGGAACACGGTGTCCACGTTGGCCGCGATGACCTGTTCGACCTCCTGTTCGCCGGCGGCCTTGCGGGAGAACTTGGTGCGGCGCGGCAGGATGGCGTGGATGAGGGCGCGGGTGTCCTCACCGGGCTGCGGGGTGATGGCGACCCAGTCGCCAATGGCGGGGTAATCCGCCGCTGTGCGGGCGCCGTGCGCAAATTTTCCGGCGCACTCGCCCAGTCGAGCCCCGGATTCACCCGTGACCTCGAAGTAGCCCTTCAGCTCCAGGGTGACGCGCGCGGGCAGGCAGCCCGCCGCGGCGTGCGGCGCGAAGGCTTGCGCGAAAAAATCATCCCAGCCGAGGTCCGCGAGCGTCATGCCGGCACGAGCTTGGAGCCCCCGGGACCGGGGCGCCAGAACAGAGCGGTATGGCCCACGGCGCCGACGCACAGGCAGGCGGTGTCGGCGGCGATCCGTTCGCAGAGCGCGGCCCGGGCGTCGCGGTCGGCCCCTTCGAAGCGCACCTTCACGAGCTCGCGCGTGTCGAGCTGGCGGTTCAGCTCGGTGAGCAACGCCGGTGTGGGACCCTGGCGGCCAAGTCGGAGCGAATCGCTGAGGTTTTGGCCCAGGCCGCGGAGCTGGGTTTTCTGCGCGCCAGTGAGGGAAGGAAGGGTCATGACTGGAACTTGGCCACGGATTTCATGGATGGTCACGGATAAAACAATCTTAACCTGTCATTCTGAGCGGAGCGAAGAATCCAGAAGAGGAACCTATCAGACTAAAGATACAGATGGATGCTTCGCTGCGCTCAGGATGACAGAGGGCGAAGGGTTTGGGTTTAATCGGTGTGGATCCGTGGAATCTGTGGCTAAAACGTATCGAGCGGTAATTCCCGCCATTGTCCAGCAGGCAGGTCGCCCAGGTCGAGCGGGCCGAAGCGTGGGCGATGCAGGGCCAGCACCTCGCATCCCTGGCTGGCGAACATGCGGCGCACCTGGTGATACCGGCCCTCGGTCAGGGTCAGCTCGGCCTCGCGCGGGCCGAGGACCTTCAACCCGGCCGGAACGCACGGGGTGTCCTCGCCCTTCAGCACCAGCGTGCCGGCGGCGAAGATCCCGGCGAGCCCGGCGGGCAGATCGCGGTCGAGCGTGGCGTGGTAGACTTTCGCCACCTTGTGCTTGGGGGAGGTCAGGCGGTGGACCAGCGCACTCTGGTCGGTGAGCAGGAGCAGACCGCTGGTGTCTTTGTCGAGCCGGCCGATGGAGGTGACCGGCGGATTGCGTGCCTGCCAGCGGGGCGGGAGCAGGCCGTAGACATTGGCGCCTTCATGCTCGTCGTGCGAGCAGACGAGACCCACGGGCTTGTGCAGGAGCAGGAGCAGGCCGTCGGGGTGATCCAGCGGAGCACCGTCGAGGCGGACCTCGGCCGGGTCGGCCTTGGCGCCAAAATCGTCCGCCACGGCGCCGCGAACGGTGACCCGGCCGGACCTGATCCAGTCGCGGGCTTCGCGGCGGGAGCAGTAGCCGAGGTTGGCGAGGAGCTGGTCGAGGCGGCGCATGGCACGGACTCAACCACGAAGGACACGAAGGACACGAAGAAAATCCACGGGCGGATTACCTTCCCGACCATGGGTTCCACCAGTATAAACCGTTTGATTGCCCTTAGCGGCCGGCGCCCTTCACCCTGGTGCGGACGCGCAGCAGCGACTCGTTGGAGGTGATATAGAGCATCTGGTGGTCGGCGTCGCCAAACGCGCAGTTGGCGGTTGGCCGGCTCGTCAGGATCGAGCCGAGGTGCTTGCCCGCGGGACTGATGATCAGGATACCGCCCGGGCCGGAGGTCCAGACGTTGCCCGACGCGTCCACGCGCAGGCCATCAAAACCGCCTCTGCGCTTGGTGCGGGTCATCAGCTCGGCGCCATCGAAGAATATCTTGCTCGAGGCCACCGTGCCGTCGGCCTTGAGCGTGTAGGATTTCACGAACGGCTCCTTCCCCTCGGTGCTGCCGACGTAGAGCGTCTTCTCATCAGGCGAGAGGGCGACGCCGTTGGGTCGGGACAGGTCCTTGTCCATGACCGTCAGCTTGCCGTCGGTGCCGAGCCGGTAGACGCCGTTGAAGGCGGTTTCCTGCTTGGTGTCGGAGGGCAGGCCGTAGGGTGGATCGGTGAAGTACAGGTTGCCGGCCTTGTCGTAGCAGAGGTCATTGGGGCTGCTGAAGCGCTTGCCGTCGAACTGGTCGACGATCGTCTCGAAGCTCTTGCCGTCGGCGGCGAGGCGCGCGACGCGTCGGTCGCCATGCTGGCAGAGGATGAGGCGGCCCTGCGCGTCGAGGGTCAGGCCGTTGGAGCCGCGCTCGCGGCCGTTGTAGACTTCACCCGTGAAGCCGCTGGGCTCGAGGAAAACACTGATGCCTTCACCGTCCTTCCAGCGATAGACGCGGTTTTCCGGCACGTCGCTGAACAGCAGCGCGCCCTGCTTCGGCTCCCACACGGGACCTTCGGACCAACGGAAACCCGAGCCGAGGTTTTCGACGACCGCGTCGGCGGCGATGAGCGCGTCAAAGGCGGGGTCGAGCCGCTCGATGGAACTCTTCGCGTCCTTGGGGTAGGGCGCCGAGGTGGAGGTGATGGGGGCGGGGGCGGCGGTGAGCATGGCGACGGCAGTGAACGATGACAGGGCAACGAGGGGTAGTTTCATGGGGTGTGACGACGTCCGCATGATGCATCATTCTCCGGGTCGTGCAAGCGGCCGGCGTGTCACCAGGTGCAACGCACGCCGCCGAGGACGAGGCGCGGCGTGCCGGTGTTCACGATGCCGTCGGTGCTGCGACCGGTCTCGATCCGCTCGTCGGTGAGATTCTCGGCGTTGAGATAGAGTTCATACCGGTCGGCCAGACGGTAACTGACTCCCAGATCGACAATGAGAACCGCGCCGAGCCGGAGCAGGTTCTCGTCGTCCTCGAACTGGCGGGCCAGGGCCCGGACGCGCGGGGTGATGGTGAGTTGCTTCTGCGGCTGCCACGAGGCGCCGAAGGCGGCGGTGTGGCGCGGCACCTGGGCGAGGCGCTTGCCGGCCAGGTTGGGGGCGGTCGCGGCCTCGCGCACGGTGGCGTCGTTGCAGAGGTAGTCGGCGGTGAGCGACAGGGTGGGCGAGGGCTGCCACCGGGCGGAGAGTTCGAGTCCCTGCACGCGGATGCGGTCGAGGTTCAGGCGCTGGCGTCCGAGCCCGCCGGCGGGCACAAAGCCGACGATGGGGAAGGTGCCGGGGCCGCGGAACAATGTGACATTGCCCACGGCGTCGCGCAGGTCGTTCCAGAAGAGGGCGGCCCCGAGCATGACTTTGTCCCGGGTGTACTCGGCCCCGAGCTCCGCGCTGGTGACATGCTCGGTCTCCAGCGCGGCATTGGCCTCGGTGGTGACATTGCCAACGCGGAACGGGCGGTAGAGTTCGTTGAGCGTGGGGCGACGGAAGGAATGCTGCGCGGCCGCGCGCACGCGCCAGCCGGCGGCGGGTTGCCAGACCAGCCCGGCGCTCGGGGAAAACTCGGCGCCATCGCGATCGGCGTAGGCGTCATCGCGCAGCCCGGCGCCGGTGGCACGGGTGATCTCCCGGCGGTGGCCGTCCCGCTCGCGCCAGAAGTCGAGCCGGCCGCCGAGGGTGGCGCGCAGGTCCCCGGTCAGCAGGCGCTCATGCAAGGCGAAGACACCGACCACCTGTTGGGTGCCTCCGGCCACCCGTTCCCGCGTGAAGTCGCCGTTGGCGAAGGTGAAGTTTTCGCGCGTCTCGCCGCGCACCTGTCGGAAATCAGCGCCAAAGCTCGAGCGAATATCCCCGGCCTCGGTCAGGACACCCGTCCACGCCGCCCCAAAGGCGGTGGCGGGCACGGCGAATTGGTCGCTGGCGGGCGTCTCGGCGGTGCGGGTGGCGTTGACCGAGCTGAAGGTGCTGGCGAAGCGCTGGTCCTGGGCGTAGGCGACGGCGTTCCAGGAGAAGGGTTGGCCGGCCCGGGCGGCGAGCGCGACAGAGGCGAAGTCCTCGCGGGAGGAATTCTTCTGGTAGGGCGTGCCGTTGTTGCGGTCCTCGCGATAGGTGCGGCCGGTGAGAGTCAGCGAAAGCCCGGGCGTGATCATTCCCTGCCAACGTCCGGCGAGCCAGCGATGTTCGCTGGCGGCGGGCTGATCGAGGGGCCCGCGATCCTCCGGCGCGACCAGCAAAAAGCCGTCGGTGGAGAAATCGCGGCCGAGCACTTGCAGCGAACCACTGCCGACCGGCTGGCTGACCGCCAGTTCGACGCCGCGCGTGGCGAATTCGCCATAGCTGGCGGTCAACCGGCCGGGGGTGGTCCCGGGATTCTCCGTGAGGAGCTGGACGATACCGCCGAGCGCGGCGTTGCCCCAAGCCGTGGCGCCGCCGCCCCGCACGAGTTCCGCCCCGGACAGTGATTCGCGCGGGACCTTGCTCCACGCGACCCAGCCGCCGAAGGGATCATTGAGCGGCACGCCATCGAGCAGCACCAGCGAACGACTGGCGCCGCTGGGTCCGAGTCCGCGGAGGGACACACCCTGTGCGGTGGGATTGGCGGAGAAACTGTCGCTGCGACGGAAAAGACTGAAGCCCGGCACCGAACGCAACGCACCGTCGAGGGTGGCGGCGGGAGAGGTGCGGAGTGCGTCGCCGGAAAACACCGACACCGAGAACGGGACCTGTTCGGGCGGCTCGGCGGTGCGCGCCGCGCTCACCACCATGTCGGGTAGTGCGACCGTCTGGGCCAGGAGAGGTAAGCCACCCAGGAGGGTTAGCCACAAAGAGGCACGAAAAGGGTTCTGTCGGAGGGTGGGCATGTTCCGCGCGCCTATAGGCGCCTTGAGCGCTGCGCTCGCGGTCGGGGTTTTGTGACTTTTAGTGGTCAAATGATCATTCCGGCAGTCCCGGGCGGTTGCGCGCGAGGGCGACTTGGGCCGGGGTGACTGGTTCGGTGATCGGGGTGGCGGCGAAGCGCAGGCGGACGTAGCTGGCGACGGCGGCGACCTCGGCGTCCGTCAGGTGCTCCTGCGGCGCCATGTCATTGCTGTAGGCCTGGGCGGCTTCGCCGAGGATGGCGGAACCGCGCAGGATGAGGGACAGGAGCAGCTGCGGGTCGCGATTGGAAATCCACGCACTGCCAATGATGGACGGCTGCATGTTCGGCACGCCGCCGCCGTCCGTCATGTGGCAGGTGGCGCAGGTGTTCAGGAAGAGATCCTCGCCCTGTTTGAGCAGCGCGGCCAGCACGGCCGGATCGGGTGTGGGAGGGACTTTATGCCCCGACGGGTCGTTTTTGTCGGGAGGTAAACTCCCTCCCACATCTTTTGCGGGTGAAGCCGGATCAACCGGCGAAGGCTCCCGCTTCGAGCACGCCGCCAGCGTGAGGATGAGGACGACTCCCGCGAAACGCTTCACTGGCCCTCGCCCGTATAGATGATGCGCCAGACGCGCCCGACCTGCGAGTCGGAGATGTAGAGCGAGCCGTCGGGCCCGACCGCCACGCCGTTGGGGCGGTACTTCGCGTCGCGCGTATTGGCGAGCTCGGCCTTGCCGGTGAAGTTGTCGGCAAAGATCTCATAGCCGCCCGTCGGCATGCCTTGCGCATCAAAGGGGATGAAGACCACGTTGTACCCCTTCTGCGGGCGGGGGGCCCGGTTCCACGAGCCGTGGAAGGCGAGGAACCCGCCGTTCCGGTATTTCGCGGGGAACTGCGAACCGGTGTTGAACGCGAGCTGCATCGGGGCCCAGTGGGCGGGAAAGGCGATGAGGGGCTCGTCGTATTTGCCGGCTTCGGCCAGGATCTTGCCGTCACCGCCGTATTCGGGATTCATCTTCCGCTGTTTGGCGCGCGGGTCGTAGTAGGTGAAGGGCCAGCCGAAGTTGGAGCCTTCCTTCAGCAGGTGGAACACCTCGGAGGGATTCTCGGCGTTGTCGTCGACGCTGAAAAACTGCGGGGCGACCGTGTTGAGCTGGTCGCGGCCATGCAGGGCGACGAAGAGCTGCTGCGAGACGGGGTGGAGCGCGATGGTGGTGGAGTGCCGGTGCCCGGTGGAGAAGTGGTGGCCGTCGGCCTGGGTCTGCTCGGGCTTGTCGGCGTCAAAGCGCCAGTAGCCACCATGGACCTTCAGGAACTCCGTGGGGTCCTCGCCCTTGGCGCCCAGCGCGCGGTCCTTGGCGCCACCATAGGCGTTGGAGGGTGAACCGACCTCGACGTAAAGCCGCCCGTCGGCGCCGAAAGTGAGGGCCTTGGCCTCGTGCTGCTTTTTGTTCGGAAGATCGCGCACGATCCGCTCCGGCCCGCCGGCGGGCACCAGGTCACCGGGGGTGAGCTTGTAGCGGAACACGTGGTCGTTGGTCGAGGAGTAGAGCCAGTCGCCGCGCAGGGCGATGCCGGTGCCGCCGCCGGAGCCAAACTCCTTGATCACGTCGGCGCGGCCGTCGCCGTCGGTGTCGCGCAGGGCGATGATGCCGGCCTCGCGGGTCTTCACATAGATGTCGCCGTTGGGGGCGACGGTCATGTTGCGGAGCGGCTTGAGCTTGTCGGCGACCACGAGGGCGCGGAAGCCCGGGGGCAGCACCAGGCCGCCGTTGTCGGCGTCGGGGAGCGCGCCCTGCGCGAGGGTGGCGAGCAGGAGTGAGGCGAGAAGGGCAGGGGTCATTTTCATGCGTGCGGGCAAACTGCCCAGAAAAACCCCGGAAGCAAGTGCGGGCCGGGTCACAAATCCGAGAATAGGCTCGCCTCGGCCGGGGCGTTGCGGGAAGCCTTCCCCCTATGTCCAACTGGGAATACAAGAGCATCAGCAGCGGCAAGGGTGGCTTCGCGAGCCCGGCGCTGATGGAGAAATTTCTAAACGACCTCGGGCAGGAGAACTGGGAGATCATCAGCTTCCACCAGCCGCCCGACAACTCCCTGGCCTTCACGGGCCTGGCGCGCCGCACCGCCGAGCGCGACTGGACGCTGGAGGATGCCGTCAAGGCGGCCGCCCGCACCGAGGCCGACAAGCTTCGCGCGGAGTTCGAGGCCAAGTTCAAGGCCGGCTCCGGCCAGGCCGTCCCCGAGGAGGAGGGCGAGACCTTCCTCGCCGATGAGAAGC
Source organism: Oleiharenicola sp. (assembly GCA_031390295.1). Taxonomy (GTDB): domain Bacteria; phylum Verrucomicrobiota; class Verrucomicrobiia; order Opitutales; family Opitutaceae; genus Lacunisphaera. The sequence goes on along the minus strand of JANMTJ010000240.1, from coordinate 1,117 downwards.
CCGGCACCGAGGGCAGCATCCGCCGCCTGCGCGACACCTCGAGCGACGACGACCTGGAAGCCCCCGAGGAGGAGACCAGCGCGGCCCCCAAGGATGAATGGGACAAGCTGGCCTCGGAAGACGAGCTGCCGACATTCTTCGACGCTCTCCGGCCCCACATGCGCCGCAACCAGCGCGGCCCCGGCATGAGCGTCGGGCTCGATTATCTGGCGAAGAAATGGTCGCTCGACGAATCGGACATCAAGGGTGCGCTCGTGGAGTGTGGCCTGCAGATCCCGGTCGACGAGAACGCCAAGCCGGTTTTCGCCGAGTACGAGGGCGAGCTGTACTGGGTGAACATCAACCGTCGCGGCGAGATCTGGATCAACCTGCGCGACAAGCCCCAGCCGGTTTTCCGCGTCGTGCAGGCCAAGCGCGTGGAAGGGGCGGAGGAACCCTCCTCCGCCGAGGCGGCCGCACCGGCGGCGCCCGGGGAGCAGCAACCCTTTGTCCCCCGCGAACAGCGTCAGCAGAACCAGCGGCCCGAAGCCCAGTCCGAGCAGCGCGCCCCGTCCGGGCCCAAGACCTTCCTCGACAAGATTCGCGGCATGATGCGCCGCAACCGGCGCGGGCATGGCCTGTCGGGCAGTTTTCAATACCTCACCAAGGCACTTAAGGTCGACGAGGCCCAGCTGCTGACCCAACTCGGCGAGCATGGCCTGGCGCTGACCGAGGGACAGCCGCCGGTGGAAGCCACCGAGGGCGACTTCGTCTACTGGCTCAACAAAAACAATCGCGGCGAAATCTGGATCAACGCGGAGCTGAAGCGGAAGGACCACGCCGGAGTGTCCGAGAGCAGGGAGCAGGGAGCAGGGAGCAACGAGCCCGAGGTCGCACCTCCTGCGCCAATGGTTTCCACGCTGCCGCCTGAAAACACCCTGACGGCAGTACGATTGCTCATGCAGCCGAAGAAACGCGGCGAAGGTGTGACGGCGCCGCTGGGCGAACTCGCGGAAAAACTGGAGAAGACGCCCGAGGTGCTGCTGGCGGTGCTGGGAGCGGCCGGTTTGCACCTGCCCGAATCCCCCAAGGCCAAGCCGACCTTTGCCGAGCACGGCGGGGAAATCTACTGGCTCAA
>JANMTJ010000019.1:0-1889 GCA_031390295.1 Oleiharenicola sp. | reverse complement strand
CACCTGCAGCCGGCGCGACGTCCAACAAGCCGCGACCGCGCCGCATGAGAACACCGACGAACCGCTCTACCCGGGAACCTGCCGGCCGGAAAATCTGCCCCCTCACTCTCCACTCCTCACTCACCCCTCGCCGGCCCAAGGGGACGGCGTTAACTGGCGCTTCCGGGTGCCTGACGGGGAAACGCTGACCTTTTGCGACGGCCAGGCGGGCGAACAACGGGCCGTGGCCGGACGAGATTTCGGCGACTTCCTCGTCTGGCGAAAAGACGATGCCCCCAGTTACCAGCTCGCCTGCGTGGTGGATGACGCCGCGCTGGGCATCACCGAAGTCGTCCGCGGCGCCGACCTGTTGAAATCCACCTTCCGCCAACTGCTGCTTTATCGCGCGCTCGTCCTCACCGCGCCGGCCTTTTATCATTGCCCGCTCGTCACCGACGACCACGGGTTGCGCCTCGCCAAGCGGCACGATGCCCTTGCCCTGCGCACGTTGCGGGAGCTGGGGCAGACACCGGCGCAGATCAGGGCGAATTGGCTGTAGCGGCGGTCTGTGACCGCCGGATGGCGCTCATTGAGCGCCGCTACAGTGCAACCTAACGTCAATGAATCAGCGGGTTGCGCCAGGCCGGCAGCAGGATCGCATCCGTCCCGTGGATGTAGTTGCGATAGTAGAGCCAGAAAATCAGCCCGCCGAGGTCGAAGAGGAACGCGATCTCGCCCAGGTTGCCCGCCGCCGAGCGGCTGGTGCGACGCATGGACTGGACCAGCCAGATGATGCCGGGGGCGACGGCAAACGCCACCAGCGAGGCCCCGAAGAGCACCATGCCCATGATGAAGAGCGTGCGAAGCAGCGGATCGCCGATCAACCGGGCCTTGTAGGCGATGATCTCATTGCAGAGATTGAGCAGGAGCAGGCAGCACGGGAGCACATAGTGGCGTTCGAGCGTGACGGAGGCTTTCATGCGCTTCCCCGATGAGGGAAAGTTCGCCACTTGCCAAAAGCTAAAATCTGCGTTCCCAAGCAGGGACACATGGCGACCTATGTTTATGAGACCATCCCCCGGCAGGACGGCGAGACGCCGCGCCGCTTCGAGGTCGTCCAGGGCATGAAGGACTCCCCGCTGACCCGCCATCCCGACACGGGCGAACCTGTGCGCCGGGTGATCAGCGGTGGCTATGGCATCATGAGCAAGCCCTCGGCCTCAGCCACCGTCCCCGCCGCAACCGGGTGCGCCCCCGGCTGCGCCTGCCACAGCCCCTCCCGTTTTCCGCAACCCTGAACCTGTTACCCTCATGATGAATTTCCACTCCCCCGATCTGACCCAGGCCCCGCCCCGGAGCCCCCGCGTCCGCCTCGGCGGTTTTGCCCACCTGCCCCGCCTGATCGACAAGGCCCGAGCCACCCTCGCCGGCACCAATGGCGAATACCATTACGACTGCTCCATGGACGCGCACTTCTGGGCCTTCACCGGCCTCAACGCCGAGGCCTTCCTCGCCGAGGTCAAGACCGGCAAGTGCGACTATGACCTGCTCACCTATGTGATGGGCCGGCTGCAACCCAAGCGCGCCATGAGCGAAATCGTCGCCTGGTCGGCTTGGTTCGAGCAGCGTCCGCCCACCGCCGTCGAGGGCCGGGCCTTCTTCAACCAGCTCCACACGGCCGTCGGCCCGCGCCGCGAGGATGTGGGGACCTGGTTCGAGCTGCTCGATCTGGAGGACTTCGTCGGCTTCGGCGGGAAATCCTAAAGTTCGGTGTATTTGTCGGACCGGCCGCGCGACTTCTCCACGGGATATTTCGCGGCGTTCTTGGCCAGCTTGGCCCCGATCGCCTTTGCCAGGTCGATGCCGCCGATGTTGGCGAACTCCAGGGCATAGATCACCACATCGGCCAG
>JANMTJ010000021.1:0-3800 GCA_031390295.1 Oleiharenicola sp. | reverse complement strand
GGAGCACGAAACCGAGCGTCTTGTAGAGGAGCCGACGGCTCTCCCAGTCGTCGTGCATGACCCGGTGCTGCTCAAGCCGGCCGCTGGCCTCAAGCCGGTCATACCACTTCCGCCGCTCCTGCAGCATCTCGGTCTTCGAGATACGGCCGGAGAAGATGACCGTGTCCATCGGGAACCGGTCGATCCGGAAATGGGTGTTGAAGAAATGGAAGGTGAAGATGAACCCTGCCGCGAGCAGGGCCTCGTCCGAGTGGATGACCACGGCTATGTTGATCGCCCAGCCGGGCAGAAAATTCGCAAAGAAGACGGGATACCAAAGAATGAGTCCGGACACGCCGATCATCGCGACGCCCCAGAAGACCGCGAGGTAGTCGAATCGTTCCCAATAGGTCCAGCGGTCCCACTGGGGCTTCTCGCCCCGGCCGAAGAACCACTTCACGTGAGCGATGCCGTCACGCAGATCCTGGAGGGACGGGACCATTGAATCCGGTCCGAAGAGGGCGCCCCAGACGAGGCGCAGCCGGAATTTCCCGGTCGCCGGATCTCGCACGGCGCCGCGGTTCCGCCAGAAGCTGAGCGCCAGGCTGCCCAGGTGCAGCGCGAAGTAGCCGAAAGTCACGATGGCCGCGAGGTGGTGCAATGTGCGCGCCGATTCGGGGCCGCCGAGCACGTTGAACATCACCTGCGCCCAGCCGGTGTAGTAGAACTTCAACGGCATGCCCGTGATCACCAGCGCGAGGAAGCTCGTTGCGACCAGCATATGCTGGAAGCGCTCGAAGTGCGTGAAGCGACGGTAGGTCTCGGCATCGTGGTGCGCCGCAACCTTGGCCGCGCGGAATGCCACCGGGTCGCGCCGGTAGTTGATGATCATCCGGCCGACCCAGAGCAGCGTGTGCAGGGCGAAGAAGGCAAAGGTCCCGATCAGCAGCGTGGTCATGAACAGATAGACCTTGTTAAGCAGCGGATACGCGGCGCCGTCCGACGGGTCGGCGTGCGGCTGGTATTGGGTAAAGGCAGCGCTCGCGCCGTCGTGGCATTTGGCGCAGGTCTGCACGATGTTGGCGGCGTGCAACTTCGAGCGCGGGTCATCCTTGTTGAACACATTGTGGTGCCCATGGCAGTCATAGCAGGCCGCGACCGCAGGCGCCGCGCCCGATCGGTTGAGCGCCATGGCCTTGCCATGGTAGGTTTCGTGGTAGTTTTCGAGGCGGTCTTCGTGGCACTTGCCGCAGCTCTGGTCGCTGGTGGACTTGAAATGGGCGTTGGTGGGCCGCTCGATCTGGTGGGCCGAGTGACAGTCGGTGCAGAGCGGGGCCTTGTCGTCATGCTTCGCCAGGGCCGCCCCGTGCACGCTTGCCGTGAAGGTCTTCTCGATGCCCACATGGCACGCCGTGCAGGTGGCCGACAGGTTTCCCCGGCTGGTGTGCGCGGTGTCATCCTGCGCCCCCCTGATATCATGGACCCCATGGCAGTCGTTGCAGGTGGGGGCGACCTTGAGGCCCATCTTGTAGAGGCCCAGGCCGTGGATGCTGTCGCGAAATTTGCCGATGACATCGTGATTCTTCAAACCGAGTTCGGCGGCCTTCTTCTCGTCCTCGTGGCACTGGGCGCAGGTTGCGAGCAGGTTGAATTTTGAGACCGGCGCATCAAGATGCTCGGCTGGGAGCATTTCGTGCGCGCTGGCACCGTGGCAGGTGGCGCAGGTTGCGGCGGCCGGCCTGCCGTCGGCGCGCAGGACGCCATGAATACTGCCCTTGAACTCCACCACTGCCTTTTCGTGGCAGGTGGCACACTGCACCTCGGGAAGTTTGGACGGATGCTCGGGTTCGGTGATCGTACTGTGGCATACGACGCAGGCTAGTTTCGCATGGGCTGAATTAGCGAACGGCTCAGGCCTCACCCCCACCCACTCCATTGGCTGGCCCCGCTTGCGGGCCTTGAACTCTGCCTCATGACAATCCATGCACTCGCTGTTCGGGACGACCGGAGCCGGCTTTGTGCCGGTCACGACCTCAGCTTCCCCGGCACGAACGAGGGCGGCCAGCCAGAGGATCGCCATCAAGGACAAGGTTAACCGGCGTAGGCGTAATTGGTTCATATTCTCTCGCCTTCCAGTATGCCCGTAAATCGCCCTAGGCACTCCGCAGTACTTGTCCACTGGTGGGTGTTTCTTGGTGACCGGGACAAGAAATGCACAGTGTTGGGCAAGGTGCCGGTAGTTCTCCGGAGGGGAAAGGCCGATACTCAGGCGACAAAGCGGATACCCCTCCGCCATTCCACGTCAATCACCCCCCTCCCCATGAAAAAGACCCGTGTGCTGTCTGTCTTGTTGTTTCTCGGCGCCGCTGTCGGCGCCTATGCCGCTGATGCCCAGGCCAACTGGGAAGAACATTGCGCCAAGTGCCACGGACCAGACGGCAAGGGCCAGACCAAGATGGGAAAAAAGCTCAGCATCCGGGATTTCTCAGATCCCAAGGTTCAGGCTGCATTCACCGACGAGCAGGCCTTCGAAGCGATGAAACAGGGCCTGATGAACGACAAGGGCAAGGTTACCATGAAGGCCATCGAGGGGCTCTCCGATGAGGACATGAAAGCCCTCGTCCCCTTTGTCCGCACCTTGAAGAAGTAGTTCGCGCTCCCCGCGCCACCCACCCCCGCCATGGAGCAGAGACCAGCATCTCCCATGGCCAACCGACCGCCCCGGATCGTCTACGTGCTAGGCGCCATGGTGCTGGCGTTTTTCGCGCTGGCCGCCGTTTTTCTCGGCAACCTGTGGGGGCACCCGCCGGCCCGGCAGCAGATCGCCCTCGTGGACCCGGCCTTCCTGGAAACGACGCCCTGGCGCCAGACCTACGTCGACCTCGTGCGCGCGAAGGAGGACATGTCCGACTTCGATTGCTACGGGTGCCACGACCGCAAGAAGCCCCAGATCCTGCGCTTCGATGCGAACAACATCCTGCTCATCCCCGACGAGCATAAGAACATCGTCATGTTCCACGGTTCGCACAACCGGAACAACCTCTGCTACAATTGCCACAGCGAGACCAACCTCGAGTCCCTGCATATCCGTGACGGGCAGGAACTGAAATTCTCCGAGAGCCCGCTGCTCTGCGGCAGCTGCCATGGGCCGACCTACCGCGATTGGGAAGCCGGCGCCCATGGCCGCACCAACGGCTATTGGGACCGGAGCCGCGGGGAAACCCAGCGCCTGCTCTGCGCCAATTGCCATAACCCGCACTACCCGCGCATTCCCACCCGCGTGCCCGCGCCCGGCCCGCACGCCCTCCGCACCCCGGTGGTGGCCGAGTCTCATTCAGCAACCACGCCCTGACATGCCCTCCACGCCCCCGCCCGCCGCCCCGCCGCCCGGCGGCCCGATTGACCGGCGGAGTTTTCTGCGCTCGACCGTGGCCTTCGCCGGCCTCTCCGCCCTGGCCGCCAGCCTCGCCCCGCTGCGTGAACTCAGTGACTTCAGCTCCTTCGAGGAGTTCATGCAGAAATATTACAAGGAGATGACGCCGGACGACATGAAACGCGTGCTCCAGCGCATCACGAATGAGGTCGAGCACCAATACGGCATCCGCCCGCACGTACGGGACCTCAAGCCGATGGATGGCGTCGAGTTTGTCTACGCCCTCAACCTCACGCGTTGCATCGGTTGCCGCAAATGCGTGCATGCCTGTGTCGCCGAGAACAACCTGTCGCGGAGTCCCGAGATCCAGTACATCCGGGTGCTCAAGATGCCCCACGGTTCGCTCGACGTGGAGAAGGGCAACCACACCTACGACGACAAGGAGGTG
>JANMTJ010000169.1:0-3571 GCA_031390295.1 Oleiharenicola sp. | reverse complement strand
GCGTTCGCTGTCCTCCTGCACCCGGCGGTAGAGCGCGGCCTGTGCCGCGGTGGGTTCGCACCAGAGGGTCTGCTCGATCTTCTCCGGCAGCTCGGGGGCGACGGCCGCCTTGGTGCGGCGCAGGATGTAGGGGGCGGTCTGCGTGCGCAGCTGGCCGTCGTGCCAGGCGCGTTCCTCGCGCTTGAGGCCGGCGGGCACCTGGGCGAGGAAGCCGGGCATGAGGAACTCAAAGAGCGAGCGCAGGTCGTCGAGCGAGTTTTCCAAGGGCGTGCCGGTGAGCAAAAACCGGCCGCGGCCGCGCAGGGCGCGGAGCGACTGGGCGGCCTGCGTGCGGCGGTTCTTCAGGTGCTGCGCCTCGTCGGCGAGGATGAGGTCGAACTCCACCGACCCGAAGAGGACGGCGTCGCGGGCCAGCGTGCCGTAGGAGGTGAGGATGAGGTCGTGCGCGACGAAATCCTTTTCGGCCAGGCGGCGCGCGCCGTGGTGGACGAAGACCTTCAGGTCCGGGGTGAAGCGGGCGGCCTCGCGCCGCCAGTTTTCCACCAGCGAGGCGGGACAGACGACGAGGGAAGGGTAGGGCGCGGACTCCGTTCCGCGCCGCGGCGGCGAAGGGACTCGCCGCCCTACCACCGCGGCGATCAGCGCGAGGGCCTGCAGCGTCTTGCCGAGGCCCATCTCATCGGCGAGGATGCCCCCGAGTTCCTGCCGGTAGAGATGCCACAGCCACGCGGTGCCGAGCCGCTGGTAGGGTCGCAGGATTTTATCCAGGGCGGCCGGCATCGGCGCGGGGGGCAGGGCGGTGAGATTGCGCAGGGCCGCGCTGCGGTCGCGCCACGTGGCGGGGGCCTGGAAATGCGGGGCGATCTCCTCCAACAGGTCGTTGATCTCGGCGGTGCGGGCCTTGGCGACGCGGTGCCGGCGGCCGGCGGTGCCGGTGTCGGTGGGATCGCCGGCGAGGGCGCGGTGCGCGGCCCGGATTTTCTCCAGCCGGGTGGCGTCGATCAGGTAGATGCTCTGGCCGTCCTCGACATAGCCGCGTCCGGTGGCGACGGCCTCGCGCACCTGCGCCTCGGTGGCGGCACCCGCGTCCAAGCCGAGCTGCACGTCATAGCCGTCCGCCTCCTCGGTGATCCGGGCGGCGGGCTCGGCGGTCTTCAGATGGGCCGTGTTGCGCACGAAATTGTCGGTGAACTCGGCCCCGAAGTCCCCGCGCAGCGCGGCGCCGTGGGTGGCGAGCAGGTTCAGCACGCGGTGACGGTCGCGCAGCCACCACTTGCGGCTGAGCGGATCGAGCGTGAAGCGGTGTTGCCGCAGCAATTCGAGCACGCCGTCGTAGCTGGCCGACTCCCGGTTCGGGAGGGTGATGGCGAGGTAGTGCTCCGAGCCGTCCACCAGCAGCGGCATGTGCTCGTCCTCTGGTTCGGCGGCCCGCCGGGTGCGGGGCGGGGGTGGCGGGGCGGGTGGCGGGGCCGCGGGGGCGACGGGATCCAAAAGATGCTCGCTCACCCCCGGCAGCTCGAGCCCGTTCCAGGCCAGCGGGACGTGCGGCCGTTCGGCGCGAAAGAAAACGCTTTCGCCCACCAGTTCGTGCAACAGCTCGCGCAGCTGGGCGCGGGTGAGCTGCACCAGCGAGACCGGCCCGGGTTTCACGCCGAGGCGCTGCAGGACGGCGAGCCCGGCGAGCAGGTCCGGCGGCGGGGCCGCGGCCAGGTCCAGCTCGATGCGCACCGCCACGGCGTTGCGCGGGGCGGCGGCGGCGAGGTTGGGTGGCAGGACGAGGCGGAGCATAGAAAAGGCGGAAGGAAGAAGGTGGAAGGCAGAAAGGAGCAGAGAACGCTCAACATTCAACGCTCAACGTCCAATGAGGGACGGAGACGGGGACCATCGTGACCAAACTGCCTCTACCCCCCCGCCATCGCCGCCTTCACCTGACGCGTGAACGCGGGCACGACCTGGAACGGGTCATAGGGCACACCGCGGCGCGAGAGGGTCTCGATCGGCACATAGCCGCGGTAGCCGCCGTCGCGAATGATCTTATAGAGTCGCGGCAGATCGGCGGCGTGGGCGGGATCGGTGCCGCGTACGCTCTCCTTGACCTGCCAGTTCACCGCATGGGGTACGACGCGGGCGAGGTCGGCATAGGGATCGGCGGTGAGCATGTTGCCGGTGTCCACGATGAGGCCGCACCACGCGGAATCCACGGCTTTCATCACCTTGAGGCATTCGTCCGCGGACTGCAGCATGTCACCGTGGTTCTGCACGCCGATGATGACACCGTGCTTCTCGCCGTGCGCGACGCACTCGCGGATCGAGTCGATCATCCACGCGGCAGCCTCATCCCAAGCGTGGCCCGGGGGCACGGCGCCGGCGAAGACGCGGAGGACGGGCGCCCCCAGCTCGGCGGCGGCCTCGATCCAGGCCTTGGTGCGCTGGACGTCGGCCGCGCGTTTGGCCGCGTCGGGCTGGGCGAAGTCGTTGCGGATGCCCGTGCCGCTGAGGTCGAGGCCGAGCGAGAACGCGCGGCGTTTGAACCGGTTGACATAGTCGCGGGACGGCACCGCGGGGTAGCCGGGAAAATAATAGCCGGTCGGGTCGATGGCCTCGAAGTCATGCTGCGCGCAGAACTCCAGCACGTCGAAGAGCGAGACACCGCCGGGCTTGCCGGCGAGGCCGTCCATCAGCCGGCCGTTGAAGGAAAAGGCGTTGAGGCTGAGCTTGAGCTTGGGTCCGCCGACCCGGGCGGCGGGCGGGGCGGCCTGAAGCAGCCCGGGGGCGGCGAGGCCGGCCGCGACGGCGGGCAGGAGGGCGGCCTGTTTCAGAAAAGCGCGGCGGTCGAGCCGGGCGGGTTTCATTGCGGGGTGTCACCCGGCCAGTTGCGGATGTATTCACGCACATAGCGGCCGGATTCCGTGAGCTCCGAGTCCTTCCAGCCGCCCTTGGGCGAGGCGCCCGGGGCGATGATCGAGGCGGTCTCCTTCTTGTTGGAGACGGACCAGACGCAGTGGCTGAGCTGGTATTCCCGCATGAAGGCCATCCACTGCTTGACGGAGCCGTCATCGATGGCCCCGTTGCCATCGGCGTTGCACGGGCCCCACTCGGTGACGAAGAGGGCCGCGCCCAGCTCCATGGCCTTCACCGCCTTGTTGCGCAGGGCCTGCTTGTGGCTGCCGGCATAGAAGTGCAGGGAGTAGGCGACGTTGGCATCCTTGACCGGGTCGGCGGCGGCGACTTCCACATCCTGCGCCCAATGCGGCGAACCGACGACGATCAGGTTGTCGGGGTCGATGGCGCGGATGGCGGCGATCACCTGCTCGGCGTAGGGCTTCACGTCCTTGGCCCAAGACACCTGCGCCGGCTCGTTGAAGATCTCGTAGATGACGTGGGGCTGATGGCCGTAGCGGCGGGCCATGTCCTGGAAGAAGGCCACGGCCTGCGCGGCATGCAGATGGGCCTCGTGATCATGCCAGTCAATGATGACGTAGAGGTCCTGGGCGATGGCGGCATCAACGACCCGGGTGACGAGCGCGAGATTTTCGGCGGGATGCTGGAGATAGCCGTCCTCCTGGTGGAC
>JANMTJ010000164.1:0-1905 GCA_031390295.1 Oleiharenicola sp. | reverse complement strand
TGATCGTCCGGGTTTTCCGGTCCACCACGAGCAGACGCGACTCGTCCCGGCGGTCAGCGGGCCGCTGGGCGATGAGCCTCTCGGGCAACGGGTAGTCGAACAGGTCGGTTTTCACCTTCCGCCAAGGCACTAGGCTTGCGCGAAGGTGTCAGCAAAAAGATGCACGGGGGGAACAATCCGGGGTTTCAAAAACGGGCTTGCCTCGCCCGGGGCAAATGCGCCGAATGCCGATTCCATTTTGGCCGCTTTAGCTCAGTTGGTAGAGCGACTCATTCGTAATGAGTAGGTCGTCGGTTCAAATCCGACAAGCGGCTCCAGTCTTCGCTCGCTGCGAAGCGAGAGCGAAGACTGTCTCGCCGTAGCGCAGTCGCTGCGCGAAGGCGGACCACGTTCGGGCTGTTACGACTCGGCAAGCCTGCCATCCCCTCAACCCGGGGAACCGGAGGACGGGGCTTGGAGCGCCTCATGGACCGCAGCCAGGAGACTTTCGCCGGTGAACGGCTTGCCCAGGATGCGGGCCGCGAGCGGGAGGGTTGCGGCCATTTTCCCGCCGTCACCTGCCCCGCTCATGAAGAGGATTTTCACCGAGGGATTGAGGCGGGTCAACGCGGTGGCGAGCTCGCCCCCGCCCATCTCGGGCATGCCAATGTCGGTGACGACCAGCGCGATCTCCGCTACGCGGGGGACATAGAGTGCCATGGCCTCGATGCCATTCGTGGCTGCGACCACGCGGTAGCCGAACCGGCTGAGGAAGGCCTGGACGAGGTCACGGATGCTCACCTCGTCATCCACAACCAGCACCAGCTCACCCTGGCCGCGAATGTGGAAGGGATGCGGGGTGCGCGAAAGCGTCCCGGTGGGGGTGGCTTGCTCGGCCGCCGGCAGGAAGATGCAAAAAGTGGTGCCGCGGCCCGGCCCCGACTCGACCGTGGCAAAGCCCCCATGGCTGGCCGCGATGCCGCGCACGGTGACGAGCCCCAGCCCGGTGCCCTTGCCTTCGCCCTTGGTGGTAAAGAAGGGATCCCAGATGTGGGCGAGGATGTCGGGTGGGATACCCGTGCCGGTGTCGGTCACTTCGATCACGATATAGGAGCCGGGATTGGCCTCCGGATATGCCTGCGCCGCCGGCCCGTCGAGCAGCCGGTTCACGGCCCGCAGAAGGAGTGTGCCGCCCTGCGGCATGGCATCGCGGGCGTTGACGCAAAGATTGAGCAGTACCTGGTGCAGCTGGGTGGGGTTGCCCATGACGGGCCACAGGTTGTTGGGCACATCCTGCTCCAGTTTGATGGACTTGGGAAAGGTTTCCTCGATCAGGCTGCCAATGTCCCGCAGGAGATGCTTCACCTGGATGAGGGTTTTCTCGCCGCTGGCTCCGTGCGCGAAGGACAGGATCTGCCGCACGAGGGCGGCCCCGCGGCTGGCACTGTTCTCAATGGTCTGGAGCACCCGGAGATCGGAGGGATGGGTGGCCCGGGTCCGCAGCAACGGCGCGCCCATGAGCACGGGGGCGAGGACATTGTTGAGGTCGTGGGCGATGCCGGCGGCCAGCATGCCGAGGCTCTCGAGCCGCTGGGCGCGCAAAAACTGCGTCTCGAGTTTTTTCTTCTCCGTGATGTCGATGGCGATGCAGAGCCGGGCCTTGGGCCGGCCCGCGGCATCGCGGATCATTGACATGTGAAACTCGGCGTCGAAGCCGCGGCCGGCGCGGGTGACCAGGTGCAGCTCACCCGTCCACTGGCCCTTGGTGAAAGCGGCCAGCCGGGCGGCCTTGAACGGCTCGAGGGTTTCAGGCGTGAGAATGTCCTCGGCGGTGAAACCCAGCAGCTTTTCCTTGGGCAGGCCATAAAGCTTCACCGCGCCCTCGTTGCAATAGGTGAAGCGATGCGTGAGATCGATGATGGCGAT
>JANMTJ010000160.1:0-8468 GCA_031390295.1 Oleiharenicola sp. | reverse complement strand
GTGAAGGCCGCGCCGTTGCGCGCCACGCGGGTCGGATGCACGCAATCGAACATGTCCACGCCCAGCGCGATCATCTTCAGGATCTGCGGCGGCGTGCCGAGGCCCATGGTGTAGCGCGGCTTGTCCACGGGCAGAAACGGCGTCGTGGCCCCCACTTGCTTGAGCATCTCGGGCTCCGGTTCCCCCACGCTCACGCCGCCGACGGCATAGCCCGGGAAGTCCAGCGCTGCCAACGACTCGGCTGCCTCTCGCCGCAGGTCATCAAAGGTCGAGCCCTGCACGATGGCAAAGACGTGGTGCCCGCCGGGGAGAAACCCGTTTTCGGTGGCGATCTGTTTGCACTGCTGTGCCCAGCGATGGCTGCGGTCCACGGCGCGGCGGCACTCCTCGCGGGTGCAGGGCCAAGGCGGACATTCGTCGATGACCATCGCGATATCGGACCCGAGGTTGGCCTGGATCGTCATCACTTCGCGGGGTCCGAGGAAGAGTTTCGTGCCGTCCAGATGCGACGAGAAGGCGATGCCGTCCTCCTTGATGTCCCGCAGTTTCGCCAGGCTGAAGACCTGGAAGCCGCCGCTGTCCGTCAGGATCGGACCGTCCCAGCCCATGAACTTGTGCAACCCGCCCAGGTCCCGGATCAATTCCGATCCCGGCCGCAGGTTCAGGTGGTAGGTGTTGCCGAGGACGATTTGTGCACCGGTCTCCTTGATTTGCGCCGGCGTCAGCGCCTTGACCGTGCCTTGGGTACCTACCGGCATGAAAATGGGCGTCTCGATGGAGCCGTGCAGTGTCCGCAACCGCCCACGCCGGGCGGCTGTGGCAGTATCGGTCTTAATCAGCTGGAAAGTGTCGCTCATTCGCTCCTTCCACCCTGTCCCCAGACTTGACCCCCTGTCAATTGCCGGCTATCTTTTAAAAAGTGCTGCTAGTCATAGACAACTACGATTCGTTCACATTCAACCTGGTCCAGTATTTTGGCCAGTTGGGCGTGAGCATGCGCGTTTTCCGCAACGATGAACTGACCCCGGCCGAGGCGGTGCGCCTGAACCCGTCTCGTGTCCTGATTTCGCCCGGTCCCTGCACCCCCTCCGACGCCGGTGTAAGTCTCGACATCATCAAGACTTTTGCGGGCAAGAAACCCGTGCTTGGCGTCTGTCTCGGGCACCAGTCCATCGGCCAGCTTTTCGGCGGCAAGGTCATCCGGGCTCCGCGCCAGATGCACGGCAAGCTCTCCCCCATCACGCACACGGGCCGGGGCGTTTTCCGCGACCTGCCCTCGCCCTTTACCGCCACCCGCTACCACTCCCTGCTCGTGGAGCGCTCCACTCTGCCGGATTGCCTGGAAATCACCGCCGAGTCGCCCGAGGGGGAAATAATGGGCCTTCAGCATAAACAATTTTCGGTCCACGGGGTCCAATTTCACCCGGAATCCATCGCCACCGAAGGCGGCATGCGGATTCTGCAAAACTTCCTCGCCCTCAACTGACCCACCATGCGCTGCCCCAAGTGCACCTCCATTGAAGACAAGGTGATCGACTCCCGCATCGCCCGCGACGGCAATTCCATCCGCCGCCGCCGCGAGTGCCTCGAGTGCGGCCACCGCTACACCACCAACGAGGAGTTCGTTCGCGACACCCTCGTCGTGGTCAAGCGCGACGGCCGCCAGGAACCCTTCCTGCGCGAAAAGCTCATCGGCGCCGTCCGCGCCGCCTGCCACAAGCGTCCGATCGACTCCGAGCAGATCTCCATGCTGGTCGAGGATGTCATTGATGCCGTCGAGGCCCGGTACGACAGCCAGGTGCCCACCCAGGCCATCGGCGAACACGTCATGCAGCGCCTGCGCAAGATGGACCAGGTCGCCTACGTCCGCTTCGCCTCGGTCTACAAGGAATTCCGTGACGTCTCCGAGTTCGTGCACGAAATCAGCAGTCTTGCCCCCGGCGGCCACGGTGCTACACCGAAGACCAAGAAATGACGCGCTCCCCCCAACTGCGCCGGCTGCACTTCCTCAACGCCCTCTTCGCCCCGCTCACCGGGCACGACCTCTACCTGGCGCAGCAGATCGATGACGCCATCGCCACGAGCATCGGCGAGGCGGAACAACGGAGCCCCGGCGATCCGGCCTTTGTCGCCGCCGCCGCCAAGCTCTTCGCCCGCCTCTGCTCCGCGCAACCGCAACACGGCTTTTTCCACTGGGACGCCGGGGCCGACGATCATGGCGCCTCCCCCCTCTTCGCCCGGGCCGGCGTCATGCAGGGACTCAGGAGCCTCGCAGCCTATCCCGAGTCCACCCTGCTTGTCACCAATCTGCGCAGCGCCCACTGCCCGCCGCACAAGCGCTGGACCGAGCGTCGCCAGCGCGACTACGACGAGGCCCTCTCACTCATCCGTGATCTCGCCGCAGCCCGCTCCCGCCACAGCGCCAGCCTGAATCTGCTGTTCCTCTAGGCCGATCATGACGCTTTTCCAGAAGATCATTGCGAAGGAGATTCCCGCCAAACTGGCACACGAGGACGAGCACTGTATTGCCATCCACGACATCAACCCGCAGGCCCCGGTGCATGTGCTGATAATTCCGAAAAAGCCCATTCCACGGGTGGCAGCAGCCACCGCCGCCGACCAAGCCGTGCTCGGACATTTGCTGCTCACCGCCGCCGCCCTCGCCCGGAAACTCGGCATTTCCGAGTCGGGTTATCGCATCGTCATCAACAGTGGCCATGATGGCGGCGAAACCGTGCCCCATCTCCATGTTCACCTGCTCGGTCAGCGGCCGCTGGGTTGGCCTCCGGGTTAAGCGGGTCCGGAACAAAATCGGTCTCTGCTAGTCTAGAAAACAGACCTCCCAACCCATGAATAACCATCGTCAGACCATTTCGCTGTGCGCGGGCTCCGCGTTGATCATCAGCACTTTACTCGCTTCTGGCTGCGCCTCAGATACCAGCCCCAATACGCAACAGGGCGCCGTAGCCGGTGCCGTGGCGGGTGCCATTATCGGCGGCATCATCGGACACCAGTCCGGCGAAACCGACAAGGGTGCGCTAGTTGGTGCCGCTGCGGGTGCCATCATCGGTGGCGCTGCAGGCAATGAAGAGGATCGCCGCGTTTCCGAGATCCAATACGAACGCCGCATCGCCGAGGAATCCCTCGCCCGTGAGCGGGCGCAGGAAGAGGCCCAGCGCCAGCGGATGATCTCGCAGGGAAAATCCGTCGAGGACCATGAAATTCTGGCTGCACGCCAGCGCGCCGAAGCCGCCGAGGCCGAGGTCGCCCGCCTGCGCGCCGAAGAGGCCGCCGCCATCAGGAAGGCGAAGCAACTCGAAGACTATAAAGCCCGTGAAGCTGCGGCCAAGGCCGAGGCCGAGCGCATTCGCTCCGGCAACTAACCGGGTCAGCCACTCTACCAAGCTCCAGCATTTCACTGCTGGAGCTTTTTCATGCCCGGACGGATCATCCACGCGCCTCGAAGGTTCCGTCCGCTCGCTTGGCCACCAGCTTCTTCAACTCGAGCAGCATCAGGGCGGCGGAAATCTCCGCCGCCGCCAGGCCCGTCGCGGCGGTGAGGGCATCAATCCCGAGCATCGAGCCACCCTTGAAGCAGTCTAACACCCGCCGCTCCTTCTCATCGAGTTGCGGCAGCAGTTGTTCCAGCACACTGGGTTCACCTTCCGTGGCAATCGCCCTGGGCCGCAGGCCATCGAGGTAACTCAATTCGTTCAGGATGTCGTCCACGCCGGTCAGCAGCGTTGCCCCGTCACGGATCAGCTGGTGGCAGCCCTGGCTGGTGGATTGGTCAATGCGGCCCGGCACGGCGAAGATCAACCGGCCCTGCTCGCCGGCGAAGCGTGCTGTGATCATCGCCCCACCCTGCACGTCGCTTTCCACGACGACGACGCCCTCGCAAATGCCCGAGACCACCCGGTTGCGCATCGGAAAGCTCTGCTTGTCCGCCTTCCGGCCGAAGGGGAATTCGGACAGCACCGCCCCGGTCTCCGCAATGCGCCGGTAGAGGTCGAGGTTCTCGGGCGGATAGACGATGTCGATGCCGCAACCGAGCACCGCCGCCGTCATGCCGCTCACCGAGAGGGCTCCCTCGTGGGCCGCCGTGTCGATGCCCCGGGCCAGCCCGCTGACCACGCAAAAGCCCAACCGGGCCAGGTCCGCCCCGAGCTTCTTGGCGACCGACTGTCCATAGAGCGTCGTGCGCCGGCTGCCGACCACGGCGATGCACGGCTGGGCGAACAGATAGGGGCCCTTCCGATAGAGTCCGATCGGCGGGTCGTGGATTTCCTTCAGCATTTTCGGATACCCCTCATCGCGGCCGGTGATGAAGACCGCGCCCGCCTGGGCCAGCCGCTCTTCCTCGCGGGACAGGTCAAAGTGCGTGCGCCAGTTCAACAAGGCCGCGCTTGTCTCCGGGCCGACTCCGCGCACGGATTCCAACCGGCGCTTGTCCGACGTGAGAATATCGCGCGGATCTCCGCCCAGCTCTTGCAGCAGCCGGTTGAGGGTGATGGGGCCGATGTTGGGCAGGTCGTTCAAGATCATGAACGCCTGTCGCTCGGTCAAAGTATCTGCCATGGCTAGGAAATGAGCGCCGGCCCGAGCTGCTCGAGGATTTCGGAAATCTCTACGGCGACCTGCCCCCGGGCGCGAGCCAGTAAATCAGCCGCCCGTCCGTGCCACACCACCCCCCGGCACGCCGCCAGCAGGAGGTCTTCTGGTTTTTGGGCCAGCAGGCCTCCGATCAGCCCGGCCAGAATGTCCCCGCTGCCGCCGCGCGCCAATACGGGGCCGCCAAACGGACTGTGATAAATGCTCTTCCCGTCCGTCACCCGCGTCATGGGCCCCTTCAACACCAATATGCCGTGCGGCGCCGTGAACTGCCCGGATGTAAACAGCTCCGGGGCGATGCGCTGGAATTCACCCGCGTGGGGCGTACCAATGAACGGTTTGTCTTTCACGCGGGTGATCACTTCCGGGCGAAGCGCATCCGCATCCAGCACCAGCGGCACGGCAATCTCACCGGCCAGTTGCTCCACCCAGGTCAGGGTCGCGGGTTCGGCCCCGAGTCCCGGACCGATCAACAATGCGGTAGCGCGGCTCAACCGCTCACGGATCAATGTCGCGGTGCCTTCGGCCAGCCCTCCGGTCGCCGTTTCGGGACAACCCACCCACATGGCCTCGGGATGACGGGCGGCGTATTCCGGTGCCAGCCGCTCTGGCACAAAAGCGCTTACGAGCCCTGCACCGCTGCGCAATGCGGCCCGCACCGCCAGCACCACGGCTCCCGGGTAACTGCGCGAGCCACCCACGACCAACAGATGGCCAAAGGTGCGCTTGTCGGTCTGCGAGGCGCGCAGCTCTGCCAGTGGCGCCAGTAGCTGCGTGGTCAGTATCCGCTCCTTGGCTTCCGACACCGATACGTCGTCAAAGAACCCCAGATCCAGATAGCGCAGCCGACCGACCATGGTAGTAACTCGCGGTGAAAGCACCGGCCATTTGACGATTCCCGTCGCATAGGTGAAATCCGCCCGGAACATCGTCAGGGCATTCGTTTCACCCACCCCGCTGGGCAGGTCCACGGCCGCCCGAAGCCTGATGCCGGCATGGGCATTGATCCGCAGGATCAGCGCAGCGGTGTCCGCATCCATCGGCGCCCGGAATTGAAAACCGAAAATCCCGTCCAGACACAGCGCATAGGTCTCACCGCTCGCCAATGCTTTTTCTGCGGGGACGATCTCCACCCGGCCCGGCGCATCACGTTGCAACCAGTCCAAAGCCCGGCCAGCGAGCTGGCGCAAATCAGTCGCCCCGAAGCAAAGCACCACCACGGCCCGGGCGTCGGGATGGATCGCCAGGATCGCGCGGGCCGCCAACAGTGCATCGCCGCCATTGTGGCCTTTGCCGGCAAGGACCAGCAACCGGGCGCTCGCGGGCAACCCGCCGATCTCCTTGAAATCCTCCAGAATAGCCTGCGCGATCACTTGCCCGGCCTGCTGTATCGCCGCCCACTCGGCCGCCTCGCCCTGCAACAAGCGCGCCTCCCACGCCTTCGCCTCGGCGCTACTCATGACCGGGTGGGAAGGCACACAATCCATGCCCGGCTCCTAGTGTTTCACCAAGGCGGCGACGGCCATCGCATGGGTGTCAATGTGGGAGAGCGAGAGCCACACATGGGTGGCACCGACTTGCTGAAGCAGGGCCCTGCCCTTTGCGTCGAGTCGCACGAGGGGTTCCTTGCGCGAGCCATGATATACCGATACGGATGTCCAGTCGAGGTGTTCGCCGATCCCGGTGGTAAAGGCCTTGGACACGGCCTCCTTGGCCGCCCAGCGGGCCGCGTAATGCTTGTGGGGGTATTTCAGGGTGCTGCAGTAAGCCTGCTCCTCCTCGGTGAAGATGCGCCTGAGGAAGCGATCTCCGTGCTTGGTCAGCACATTCTTGATGCGCTCGGTCTCGATGAGATCGCAGCCAAGTCCGATCAGAGTGCCGCCGGGCGGAAGGACGATGCTCATGGGTTCATCAATTGTTTCATCGTGCGCACGGCTTCCTCGATGCCCGTGAAGAGGGCACGGCTGATGATGCTGTGGCCGATGTTTAGTTCGTGAAGATGGGGGATGGTGCGGACCTCCGCGATGTTCACGTAGTTGATACCATGGCCCGCGTTGACCACAAGCCCGGCCGCGTGGGCCTGTTTCGCCCCGGCCACGAGCCGCGCGAATTCGGCAGCCCGGCCGGCCCCATGGAAAGCGTTGGCGTAGGCCCCGGTGTGCAGTTCAACCCACGGAGCCTTCAGCTTGACCGACATCTCGATCTGGTCGGCGTCGGGGTCGATGAAGAGGCTCGTCTTGATGCCGGCGGCGTTCATGGCATCTGTCACCCGAGCAACCTTGTCGCGGTGCTTCACCACGTCCAATCCGCCCTCGGTCGTGATCTCCTCGCGGTTTTCCGGCACCAGGCAAACGGAGTGCGGCTTCAGTTTCAGGGCCAGGGTCGTCATGGCCGGCGTGCACGCCATCTCCAGGTTAAGACGGGTGGACGGAGCGGCGGCAAGCCGCAGGACATCCTCGTCCTGGATATGACGGCGATCCTCGCGGAGATGGACCGTGATGCCGTCGGCTCCGGCTTTTTCACACAAAAACGCGAGAGTCACCGGATCGGGTTCGACGCTGCCGCCAGGCGTGGCGCCGGCCTGCCGGTAGCGGGCCTGGCGGAGGGTGGCGGCATGGTCGATGTTGAGGCCGAGCAGGATCATGAGGGGAAGGTTGACCAGTAAGGCGCCGGCCCCTCTCCTTGGCAAAAGCGAAATGTCCTCCCCTGCCACCACACCGCCCCAGAAAGAAAACCTGCTGCTGAATCTCGCCTGCACCGTGGCGGCACCGGCCCTGATCCTTTCCAAGCTGAGTGAACGGCTGGGGGCCAAGACGGCCCTGATCGTGGCCCTCTCCTTCCCCCTGGCCTACGGCATCTACGACCTGGCCAAGCGCCGGAATTTCAACTTCCTGGCCGCTCTCGGCTTTGCCAGCACCCTCGCGACCGGAGGTCTGGGCCTGATGAAGCTCGCCCCCTTTTGGTTCGCGGTGAAGGAGGCGGTCGTGCCGACGCTGATCGGCCTGACCGTGGTGGTCTCGCAGTGGACCAAGAAACCCTTGGTGCGCACGATGCTGTTCAACGAGCAGGTGATCAACGTACCGCGCGTGGAGGCGGCCCTGAAGGCCAAGGGTCAGCGACCGGCCTTCCTAAGCCTGCTACGCAATTCCAGCTGGCTGCTGGCCAGTTCGTTTGTGCTCAGTGCCGTGCTGAATTTCGGCCTGGCCCGCATCCTGATCAAAAGCATGCCCGATTCACCCTAGTTCAACGCCGAGCTGGGCCGGATGACCTTGTGGAGCTGGCCGGTGATCGTCGTGCCCAGCATGATCATCATGGTCATTGCCCTCTGGCGGTTGCTGAAGGGCCTCGAGCAACTGAGCGGCCTGACCCTCGACGAGATTCTGCACCAGCCGCCGGAGAAAAAGTAGGGCGGGTCTGCGACCCGCCCAAGCCGGCCGGTCACAGACCGGCCCTACCCGCGCTGGGGCATGGCCACATAGTCGCGCTTGACCGGACCCACGTAAACCTGCCGGGGCCGGTAGATGCGGCCCTTGGGATTGGAGGCGACCTCCTTCCAATTGGCAATCCAGCCCGGGGCCCGGCCAATAGCAAACATGACCGTGAACATGTTGGTCGGGATGCCGAGGGCCCGGAAGATGATGCCCGAGTAGAAATCAACGTTGGGGTAAAGCTTGCGGGAGACGAAGTAGTCATCCTTCAGCGCGGCCTGCTCCAGATTGTGGGCGATGTCGAGCAGCGGGTCGGACTTGCCGAGTTTCTTCAACACGACGCTGCAGGCTTCGCCGATGACCTTGGCCCGGGGGTCAAAGTTGCGATAGACGGCGTGGCCGAAGCCCATGAGCCGGTTGCTCTTGGAG
>JANMTJ010000120.1:0-1782 GCA_031390295.1 Oleiharenicola sp. | reverse complement strand
CACGGATAGCACGGATGGAAAGACAGAGAAACGAGACTGAGTCGGTTTTATACGTGCCCATCAGTGTAAACCGTGGCAAAAGTCCACTTCATGAAAAAACGACTCCTGCTGTTGTTATGCCTGATGCTTGCGACGGCGCGGGCCGGGTTCCCTTATGCCGAGGCGACGATTGCCGGCCTGCAGGAACAGATGAAATCCGGTCAATTGACCTCATCCAGCCTCACCGCCGCCTATCTCGCCCGTATTGCCGAGGTGGACAAGGCCGGACCGAAGCTGAATGCCATCATCGAGCTCAATCCCGATGCGGGTGCCATCGCCCAGCGGCTCGACGCGGAGCGTCAGGCCGGGAAGGTGCGCGGGCCGTTGCACGGCATTCCGGTGCTGCTCAAGGACAACATCGCCACCGCCGACAGGATGGAGACGACGGCTGGCTCGCTGGCGATGGTTGGCGCCAAGCCGCCGCACGATGCCGCGATCGTCGCCCAGCTGAGGGCGGCGGGCGCGGTGATCCTCGGCAAAACCAACCTGAGCGAATGGGCGAATTTTCGCGGGGAGAAATCCATCAGCGGCTGGAGCGGACGCGGCGGCCAGACGCACAATCCCTACGCCCTCGACCGCAACACCTCGGGCTCAAGTTCCGGCTCGGCGGCGGCCGTGGCGGCGAATCTCTGTGTCGTGGCCGTGGGCAGCGAGACGGACGGCTCCATCGTGTCGCCCGCGTCGGTCTGCGGCCTGGTCGGAATCAAGCCGACCATCGGCCTGCTCAGCCGCACCGGCATCATTCCCATCTCGGCCTCGCAGGACACGGCCGGACCGATGGCCCGCACCGTGCGCGATGCCACCCTGCTGCTCGAGGCCATGGCGGCGGTCGATCCGCGCGATGCGGTCACGCAGTCGCGTCCGGCCGGATTGGTCACGGCGTATACCGCCCAGTTGAAACCGGGCGCACTGAAAGGAGCGCGGCTCGGCGTGATCCGCGGACCATTTGGCCTGGATGCCCGGCTGAAGCCCTTGCTGGATGCGGCGATTGCGCGCATGCAGGCGGCCGGTGCCGAGATCACGGACCTCGGGGAGTTTCCGGATTTCAACAAGGCGAACGACCCGGAGATGGAAGTGCTGCTCTATGAATTCAAGGACGGCCTGAACAAGTATTTCGCCACACTTGGGTCGGCGTCACCCATCAAGTCGCTGGCGGATGTCATCGCCTTCAACACGGCCCATGCCGGGCAGGAACTCCAACACTTCGGCCAGGAACTGATGGTGAAAGCGCAGGCCAAGGGACCGCTGACCGAGCAGGCTTATCTCGAGGCGCGCGCCATCTGCCTGAAAGTCACGCGTACCGAGGGGATCGATGCCCTGCTGGCCAAGCACAAGCTCGACGCTCTGGTCAGCCTCACCAACGGCACGGCTTGGCTGATCGACCCGGTGAATGGCGACGCCTACACCGGCGGCAGTTCCTCACCTGCGGCGGTCGCGGGGTATCCCAGTGTCACAGTGCCGGCCGGCGACTACCACGGCTTGCCCGTGGGCCTCTCCTTCTATGGCGCGGCCTGGACCGAGGCCCGGTTGCTCGCCCTGGCGGCGGAATTCGAGGTGGTCACGAAGGCCCGACGCGAGCCGGTGTTCCCGGCGACGGTGAGCCTGAAGTAGCGCTTGCCGGCCAATCGAAAATCAAGAATCTGGAATCGAGAATCCCTCCCGCCCGGGTGGTGGAATTGGCAGACACAAGGGTCTTAGAAGCCCTCGCCGCAAGGCTTACAGGTTCGAGTCCTGTCCCGGGCA
>JANMTJ010000110.1:0-6438 GCA_031390295.1 Oleiharenicola sp. | reverse complement strand
GAGTGCACGTGCAGCTTTTCGTAGATGCGGCGGATGTAGGTGTTGACGGTGTCCAGCCTGATCCCGAGCGCCTCGGCGATCTCCTTGTAGAGGTAGCCCTGGGCCAGCAACACCAGCACCTCGTTCTCGCGCTTGGAGAGCTCCTCGGCCGGCTTCATCTTCGGTTTTTGCTGCTGAAGGTTTTGCACCACCTTGCGGGCGATGTTGCCGCTCATCGGCGAACCGCCGGTATGCACCTCCCGCAGCGCCGCGATCAGGGCCTCGCGCGACGTGGTTTTCACCAGATAGCCCGTCGCCCCGGCCGACAGAGCGTCGAAGATGTGGTTGGAGTCCTCATACACCGTCAACATCACGAACTGGGTG
Source organism: Oleiharenicola sp. (assembly GCA_031390295.1). Taxonomy (GTDB): domain Bacteria; phylum Verrucomicrobiota; class Verrucomicrobiia; order Opitutales; family Opitutaceae; genus Lacunisphaera. Next base: position 6,075 of record JANMTJ010000110.1, on the reverse strand, counting down.
GCAGGCATCAGGGGCTTCAGCTGGCGCACACATTCGATGCCGCTGAGACCGGGGAGGTTGATGTCGACGATGGCCACGTCCGGTTTGGCGTGGGGGATCTGCGGCAGGGCGCTTTCGACGTCCGGGAAAACCCCGGCGCAGGTGACCCCGTCGGCCTCCTCGAGCCAGGTTTTGAGGATGCTGCGGATGGACGAATCGTCCTCCACAACGACCACGCTGATCGTGGCGGACTGGGCGGGATTGGGGTTCTGGGCTTCGGTTTTCACGGGGATCAGATGGCGGATGACGGACGGGAGGAAGCGGGTGGTCGGTGGGCGGGAGTCCGGCTCGAAAACCCCACGATGAGCGACACGCTCGTGCCCGCGCCCTTTTCACTGGTGATCTCGCAACTGCCGCCGATGCGGACGAGGCGCTTTTTCATATTGGCGAGGCCGTGGCCGCCGGCCAGCCGGTCGGTGGCGGTCGGGCCCGGTTGCGCGGGATCGAAACCGCGGCCATTGTCCTTGACGGCGAGCACAAAGGAATCGGGACGGAGACTGAAGGAGATGCGCACTTCGCTGGCCGCGGCGTGTTTGACCGCGTTGTTGAGCGCTTCCTTGAAAGCGAGGAAGAGATTGTGACGGGTTTCCGCCGTCAGCGGCCACGCGGGGACCTCCACGGGGAGATCGAGGCGGCACCGCACCTTGGCGGAGGCGAGAAAGTCCTGGGCAAAACGGCCCATGTAATCCACGAGGCTGTCAAGCGTGTCGTGCCGCGGGTCGACCGCCCAGACGATCTCGTCGAGGGATCGGGTCACCTCGCGCGCGGTGGTGTAGATGCGGGACAACATGGCGGCCGTGCGCTCGGGTTCGGCGAGATCGCGGCGCGCGGGCTGGCTCAGCATCGCGATGCGCGACAGGCTGGCGCCGACATCGTCGTGGATGTCCTGCGCGATCCGGGATCGCTCGCGTTCGATCCCGTGCTGGCGCTCCATCTGCTCGATCCGTCGCTGCATGCGCCGGCGGGTGATGTAGCGGGCAAGATAGGCGACGGCCATGACCGCGGCTAGGACACAAGAGCCCACGAACCACCAGGTTTCCCAGAAAAATGGGGAGATGGTGAACGCCAACGACGCACCCTCGGCGTTCCATACCCCGTCGTTGTTGCAGGCGATCACCCGGAAGCGATACGTGCCGGCGGGAAGGCGGCTGTAGGATGCGGTCCGCTTGGGCCCGGCATCAATCCAGGTCTTGTCGATGCCTTCGAGGCGGTATTTGAAAAGGACTTTGCCCGGAGCCACGTAGCTCAAGCCGCTGTAGCGGAATTCCAAACGCTGGTGATCAGGCGGCAGGCTTGCCGACAGCAGGCCGTGGCTGAACGGGCGGGCTCTTCCGTCAACCACCAGCGACTCGAGCAGGACCGGCGGAGGAATCTGGTTGGTTTGGATGAGCGCGGGATCGACCGAGACGAGACCCTTGCTGCTCGCGAACCAGAGGCGTCCGTCGATCGTTTTGCTCCCGGCGGCCTGGCGACCCCCGAGGAATTCGACGATGGGCAGACCGTCGCTCCGGTCGTAGATCTGGCTCGAAAAGGCGGGGATGGCTCCATCCGCACAGTGGTTCAGCTCGCGCTTGGCCACTCGCTGGATCCCATGGTGGGTGCTCAGCCAGAAATATCCCAGGCCGTCATCCAGAATGTGGCAGACAATGTTGTCGGCCAGCCCGTGCTCCGGGCCGAGTCGCGTGAATTCGCCTTCCTTCATGCGGGTCAGTCCGCCGTCCGCGGTGCCGATCCACAGCGAGCCGTCAGCGTCGGCCAGCAGGGACTGCACCGAATTGCTTCCCAGGCCCTCGGCTTGACGGTAGAAAGTGACATTGCCCTCAACGATGCGGGCCAGTCCACCCTGGGCGAATCCGCACCAGATCACACCATCCCGATCCAACGCGATGGCACAGACATCGTCGCCAAAACCGCCCGGAGAACGAACGAGCCAGGTGGCCTGATCAGCCTTCAGCCGGAGTAATCCCTCCCGGTTGCCCACGAGCAGTTCGTCGGTGCCGGGCACGGGAACCAGGGCAAAGGCCGGGCCCCACTTCGGATTCACGCCCGCCGGGCGGATAAAGCGGCCATTCTCCAGCCGATACGGACCGCCCCACCAGTAGTTGGCCGCCCAGACGTCACCAGCGGGAGTTACGCTGACACCGCAAATGTAGCTGTTGCCCTCGATCGCGGGGTAGTGGTTCCAATGTCCGGCGTTATGGCGATACAGCCCCGCACCGTCGGTCCCCACCCAGAGGGAACCGTCACGTCCCGCCGCGACCGAGAGCACAGATGTCCCCTGCCAGCGATCGGGCGGCGCGAGGACCGCGAACGGGCTGCTGCGAATCGAGACGAGACCGGAGTTTCCCGATCCGGCCCAAAGCGTGCCTTCCCGGTCCTCAAAAAGAAATCGCACCCAGTTTTGCGGCAAGCCATTGAGCTGACCAAAGTGAACAGCGGGACGGCCGTCGCCGAAAACCAAGTAGAGTCCCTCGCCAACGGTGCCGACGGCCAGCGTTCCGTCGCGAAGTTCAAGGGCGGACGAGATGCTCGCCGGGGGCCAGGGGAAGGCGCCGCGATCGTCGGTCCAGCGACCATCCTTCGACTTACGGATGCGACCGTTGCTCAAGATCCACACCCCGCCGTCGGCTGCCCCGGCGAGGCCGGCCACGTAGGGATCGTCCTGAGGCGACGGAAACTCCAGCGGAACTAGACGATTGTTGGTCATACTGGCTGCCCGGTTATTCTCCCACAGCCAAATGTTACCGCCCGCGCCGCGGGACCATCCCATCAGGCCTGGCGGTTCCGTCGTGAGCAACGAAGGTAGCCGGTTGTCTTGCTCGGGCGAATCCACGGCGCCGTTTTCCCGCATGGCCCACATGACGCCGTGTTCGTCGCTGCCCAGGCCGATGATGCGCTCGTTCTGGAGGCTGCGCGGCGGCATCACGCGCTCGAGACGGCCCTGGCGGTAGCGGGAGACGTTTCCCGCCTCATCGCCGATCCACAGGGCGTCCTGGCTATCAACGAAGAGCCGCACCACGCGCCGGTCGGGCATCTCGGGGGTGTTGGTGGAATTGAAGACGCGAAACCGCTCGCCATCGAACCGGACCAGACCGCTGAAGGTGCCGAACCAGAGATAGCCGTCTTTCGTTTGCGCGGCGGAGGTCACCAGGTTTTCCGGCAGGCCGTCCTCGGTCTGCCAGACGCGCACCGAGTAGCCTTCGGCCAGGTACGTGGCCGCGGGGCTGCTCGTGGCCAGCAGGAGAATAACCAGGGTCCAGGGGGCGGGCGTTCGCGGGTAGGGAAACATGGGGCGTGGGCAATGCGTTCCGCCGGGAAACACCGCGGTCATTGCGCGAGGGAAGGATAGCCTGCGACTACGGTGCAGCAAGCGTGGAGGGACGGGTCGCGCATGAGCCTGCGTGCCATGGGGCCGCCTTCTGGGAGCTGTGCCAGTGTGATTCAATGCAGTGGTCGGGGTGGCCGTCGGTTTGCGCGTGGGGCCCGCACTGAGGGTTCAGCGGAGGAGACAAGGCACAGCAGGCGGCTTGGGGGTTTCTGCCTGCGGACGGCTTGGGGTTTGGGGATTGCTGTCATGATAGCCCTCAATTCTGCGGCGCGCATGTCACCAATTCCTGTTACAGAGGCATCTGGCTCGGCGATTGACAGGCTGGGCAGGTGATGCGACACCGTCGGGCTGTTTGTTGTAGCATGTGGTGCGTGCCCCCCGCTCCCTGGAAATGCACGTTCGCGCGATCGCTGCCCGTTTTCCCATGTCACGCATGAAACCATTCCTTTTGTCTTCCATGCCGGCTCACGCCTGTGCGTTCGTGTTGTTTTTGGGAGTCATCATGGCTCCGTTGCCCGCCGCGGCAGCCGCCGGTTTCGAACGTGGGTTCGAAGGTCAGCGCAAGGCCGATCTGGGGGACGGCACTTTCCTGAACCCCATCCTCGCGGGTGACCGCCCGGATCCGTCGGTGCTCAAGCTCGGCGCCGACTACTACATGGTCCATTCGTCGTTCCATAACGTACCGGGCCTGCTCATCTGGCATTCGCGGGATCTGGTGAACTGGGAGCCGGTCGGCCCCGCGCTCAATCGTCACGTCGGCGATGTCTGGGCCCCCGACCTGGTCCACCATCAGGGCCGGTTCTATGTTTATTTCCCGGCGCTCGGCGCGAATCGCCTGACCAACATGGTCGTCTGGGCGGACGATATTCGCGGCCCGTGGAGCGATCCCGTGGATTTGAACGTCGGCAACATCGATCCCGGACACGCGGTCGGGCCGGACGGGAAACGCCACCTGTTTTTCAGCTCAGGCTTCATGGCGCCGCTCTCTGCTGACGGACTCAGCATCGCCGGACCGGCGAAGAAGGTTTACGATGGCTGGAAATATCCGGAGCACTGGGAAGTGGAGACGTTTGCGCAGGAAGGTCCGAAGATTCTCCGACGCGGGGAGTATTACTACATGGTGCTCGCGGAAGGTGGCACCGCCGGCCCGGCGACCAGCCACATGGTGATCATGGCGCGCTCGAAAACGCTCGAAGGCCCGTGGGAAAACTCGCCGTACAATCCGGTCGTCCGCACGCAGGCGGCCACGGAGAAGTGGTGGTCGCGCGGTCACGCCACCCTGGTCGAAGGTCCGGATGGCAAGCAGTGGTATCTGGTGTATCACGCCTACGAGAAGGATTACTACAACCTTGGCCGCCACACGCTGCTCGAACCGGTGGAGTGGACGGCCGACGGCTGGGTCAAGGCTTCCGGTTACGACGTCGCGCGTCCGATCGCCATGCCCAAGGGTGGGGCACCCGTGCGTCACGGCGTCCCGCTTTCGGACGATTTCAGCACAAACAAGATCGGCCCGCAGTGGACGTTCTTCCGGCCGGGCGGTCCCGTCGCGGAAAATCACCGCTATGAAAACGGCGCGCTCGTGCTGAAGGCCGCGGGCACGTCGCCGAAGGACGCAAACCCGCTGATGTTCATTTGCGGCGACCAGGCGTATGAGATCGAGGTGGAGATTGAGCGCGACGACACGGCCACCGGGGGGCTCATGCTGTTCTACAGCGAGCGGCTCTTCGCCGGCCTCGGCTTCTCCGCGACGAACATGCTCGAGTATATCAAGGGCGATATCTCAACGTTCGACAAGCCCGCCCGGATGGGCCGTCGCAGTTTCGTGCGGTTGCGGAACAATCACCACGTGGTCACGGTGTGGCACAGCCCCGACGGCGAGCACTGGACGAAGCACTGGATGCAATTCGAGGTTTCCGGCTACCACCACAACGTTGCGGGCGGCTTCCTCAGCCTGCGGCCGGCCCTGCTGGCCGCGGGCTCGGGTGAAGTCCGGTTCAAGAACTTCAAATACCGCGCGCTGCAATAGCCGGAGGCATTGACTGTCTCGCCTCCTTTAGTGCCGTTCGCCTGCTGCGGCAAGGGCGCCAGGCCGGGAATTATCTCGGTGAACCGGGGGCCTGTTTGGCGATCTCGGTCAAGCTGGTGCCCAGCATCCGCTGGAACCAGGACGGCTGCCTGGCCGGCGCGGTGGCGGCAATGCCTGCGTTGGGCGACGACCGGGCGGGGCTGGCGCAGCTGCTTACACCGAAGAGCGAAACAATTAGGATCAAGAAATACGTGGATCGTTTCATTGGGAGGGGTGGTTAAGGTCCGCGATTGTACCGGATCAAGGCGGATTGAGGTTAGTCGATAAAACTGATGCGGGGCATTGCCTGGCTTGATGGCGCGCCAGATCCGGATTGTCGGCCGCTTATGGCCTACCTAGGGCTTGCTTGCCTCCGTCCTTGCCTCAAATCTTTCCCGCCTGTGCCTAATTCCTTCGGCAAACTCTTCCAAATCTCCACCTGGGGCGAAAGCCACGGTCCCTCCGTGGGTGTGGTCATTGACGGGTGCCCGCCGGGCCTGCCGCTGACCGAGGCCGAGGTGCAGGCCGAGCTCGACCGCCGCCGGCCGGGCCAGAGTGACATCACAACGCCCCGCAAGGAGGCCGACACGGTTGAATTCCTTTCGGGCCTGTTCGAGGGCCGCACGACCGGCCACCCGCTGGC
>JANMTJ010000094.1:0-2652 GCA_031390295.1 Oleiharenicola sp. | reverse complement strand
TGGCTGAGCGCGAGCGGGTGGCAGAGCGGAATCAGGGTGCTGGTGGCCTTGGCCGCCTGGATGCCGGCAATTTTTGCGACCGTCAGCACGTCGCCCTTCGGCAGGGCCTTGGCGCGGAGCAGGTCGATCGTCTTGGGCGAGCAGGTCAACCGGCCCTCGGCCACCGCCGTGCGCTGCTGGTCGGGCTTGGCGCCGACATCCACCATCCGGGCAGTCCCGGCTGAATCAAGGTGCGAGAGAGATCTGGCGGCGCGGGTCATGGGCAATGAATGAAGTCCACGGGTCGGTCCGGGTCGAGACCGTTTGCCGGGAGGGGCAGCAGGGCGTTGGCTCCCACAAGGCCGCTGCTGTCGCCCGAGCTGGCGAGAGTCAGCAGGGTAAGTTCGTATTGCCCGTCCACAATGGTGGCCCGGGCGGGCCAGATGGTCTGGCGGGCATCCGGTGCGGGCAGGGGGCCACCCGGGGCCAGCCGTCCGCGCAGAAGTAGGGGACTGGAGTCGATTCCGGTCACGAGCTTTTGCAGGAGCGGGGCGACGAAGAGCTGGAAGGTCACCCAATGTGACACCGGGTTGCCTGGCAGTGCGAAGGCGAGCTGCTTGCCACGGCTGGCGAAGACGAGCGGTTTGCCGGGCCGGAGATTCACCTGCTCGAAATGCAGGGTGTAGCCGAGCGCATTCAGCACAGGCCGCGCAAAGTCGTGGTCGCCGACGCTCGCGCCACCCGAGATGAGCAGCATGTCATGGGCGGGCAGGGCGGCAACGGCAGTCTGCACACTCGCCAGGTCATCCTGCACGTGGACGTGGCCGACGAGATCAGCGCCGTGACAGGCTAGCAGGGCGGCAATGAGCGTGGAGTTGCTGTCGCGAATCTGGGCGCCGGTGGGGATCTGGCCGGGGGAGACAAGTTCGTTGCCGGTGACAACGTGCACGCAGCTCGGCCGGCGGGTCACGCGCGGCTGCGTGACGCCCGCCGACGCCAGCGCGGCCAGCTCCGCCGGACCGAGGCGCGACGCAGCGGGCACAACGATATCTCCCTCGCGACGATTCTCGCCTCGGTGGCGGATAAAGGCGCCCGCGAGGGGAATGTTCTTAATGCGAACATGGTCTCCTTCGCGGGTGGTGTCCTCCTGTTTCACGACGCAATCCGCCCCGGCGGGCACCGGTGCCCCCGTGAAGATGCGCACGCATTCGCCGGAACCCACGGGTCCCGCGAAGGCTGCGCCGGCCTGGCTGGCGCCGATGATCCTGAGCGTCATGGCCGCCTCGGTGTGGCGCAGGGCGTAGCCGTCCATCGCCGAGGCGTTGAAGGGCGGTGAGTCGAGATCTGTCAGCGCCGGTTCGCGCAGCACGCGGTTGAGCGCCGAGGTCAGCGGCACCGGCTCCGCGTCGAGTTGTCGGACGCGGGAGAGGATTTCTCGCAGGGCGTCGGCGACAGGAATCATGGTCGGGCGGGCTTCCGCCGCTTGGCCGGCTTGGCGGGGGCGACCACGATGAACGGTGAATAAACGGCCGAGAGTTTGCGCGGGAAGCGCCCGGTCAGCTTCACGCCTTCGTCGAGGGATTCCTGCTTCCTCACCTGGCCGGCGCCGTGGAGTCTGGCCACCACGTCGTAGCGGTTGTGCGGGATGAACAGCGTGGCGGATTCATTGTCGTCATGCGCCAGCTCCTCACAGCGGGCGAGCAGCCGGTCCATGCCCTGGCCCGTGTGGACACTGATGAAGAGGGCTTCGGGATGCTGGGCGCGGATCAGGCTGAGGGTCTTCGCGTCGGCGGCATCCACCTTGTTGAAGACGGTAATCGTCGGTTTGTCGCCGGCACCCAGCTCCGCCATCACCTCCATCGTCGTGGCAAAGTGGTGGGCGACGTTTGGGTTGGCGACGTCGAGGACGTGAATGATGAAGTCGGCGACGACGACCTCCTCGAGCGTGGCCTTGAAGGCCTCGACGAGGCGGTGGGGCAGGCGGCGGATGAAGCCCACCGTGTCGGTGGCGAGCAGGGTGCGACCGTCGGGCAGCTGGAACTGGCGCGTGGTGGGGTCGAGCGTGGCGAAGAGCTTGTCGACGGCGAGCACCTGCGCCCCGGTGAGCTTGTTGAGGAGCGAGGACTTGCCGGCGTTGGTGTAACCGACGATGGCCATGCCGGGCACGGGGGTGCGCTGGCGCTTGCGGCGCTGGGTGGCGCGCTGGGAGATGACCTGCGCGATCTCGGACTTCAGGTGCGCGATGCGGTCGCGCACGATGCGGCGGTCATTCTCGAGCTGCGTTTCACCTTCACCACCCATGGAGCCCTTGCCGCGCTGGCGGGACAGGTGGGTCCAGGCGCGGGTGAGGCGGGGCAGCGAGTATTCCATGCGGGCGAGCGCCACCTGCAGCACGGCCTCGCGCGTCTGGGCGCGGTCGGCGAAGATCTCCAGGATGACCTCCTGCCGGTCGATGACGGCGAGGCCGGATTCCTCCTCCCAATTGCGCTGCTGGGCGGGGGAGAGTTCCTCGTCGATGACGATCACGTCGGCGCCCTCGGCCTTGGCCTGCGCCATCAGCTCGGCGGCCTTGCCGGAACCGATGAGGAACTTGGGCTGCTGGCGGTCGCGCAGGGTGACGAGGGTGGAGCGGGTGATCGACAGGTTCAGGGTTTCGACCAGCTCGTTGAGCTC
>JANMTJ010000091.1:0-12173 GCA_031390295.1 Oleiharenicola sp. | reverse complement strand
GGATCGTCGGAGTTGTCGTCCACGACGACGACCTTCACGGACTCGCGCGGGGTGGTGCGGGCGAGGGAGTCGAGGCAGGACTTGAGCAGGTCGGCCCGGTTCTTCGTCGGGATGACGATGGTGACGGGGTTGTCGCGCAGGACGGCCGGGTCCCATTTCAACTGGTGGAGGCAGAGTGCGTAGTTCTTCGCGAATTCCGGCAGCATGGGCTCGGCGCGCAGGTGGCGGCGTTGCACGGCCTCGGCGATGCCCTGGCGGGCGGCCTCGAAGAGATAGCCCTTCTGGTCGCCGCGGGTGGCGGTGCTTTCGGCGTGCGCGCGCCAATGGTAACCGACGAACGGCACATGCACCACGTCCTTGGCGTCCATCAGTTCCCAGCAACGCAGGAACAGGTCGATATCCTGCGCGCCATTGAACTCGGGGCGGAGGCGTCCGGCCTTTTCCACGATGCTGCGGCGGATGACGGTGAGATGGTGCGTGTAGTTGTGGGTGAGTGCCATCTCCGGGCTCCAGCCACCCTTGAACTGTGGGTCGAAGCGCCGGCCGGTGTCGTCGATCTTGTCCTCGTCGGTGTAGAGGTAACCGGCCGTCGGGTGGCGGGCAATGGCCTCGGCGACATGGAGCAGCGCGTCGTGCGGCAGCAGGTCGTCGTGATCGAGCAAGGCGATAAATTCCCCCGTGGCGACCTCCAGGGCGGAGTTGGTGGCGCGGGAAATGTGGCCGTTCTCCGGGCGGAAGACGGGTTTGATGCGCGGGTCCGCCTTCGCGGCCTCCTCCAGGATTTGCCGGACGTGCGGTTGGGGCGAGGCGTCGTCGGCGATGCAGAGTTCCCAGTGCGGATAGACCTGCTGGCGCAGGCCATCGAGCAATTCGCGGAGATACTTCTCCGGCGTGTTGTAGGCGGGGACGACGACGCTGATGAGCGGGCCGCCGGCCTTGACCAGGGCGTCGGCGTCCTTTTGCAGCACGGCGCGGAGGCGCGGCGTCAGCCGGTTGTGCCAGCACCAGCGGGTATAGGGATCCTGGTCCTTGCGGCGGACGATGGCCTGCGGGATTTTCTTCGGTTCGCCATGGCCGAGGGTGGCGGCGAGGTGATCTTGCAGACGCTTGATCTCGACGTGCGCCTCCTTCCAGCTGTCGAACTGGTAGCGACCGAGCAGTCTGCCGCGCAGGAAGGCGAGGAGGACCTTGACGAAGAGGGCGGTCCGGTAAACCGGGATCGGGCCCGAGTGCTCGTCGCGACGGTCGAGGTACATGCGGCGGGCGAAAGCGAGCGGCCGGGTGCCGTCGCCCGTCTCGGCGAAAATCTTCAGGTTGGCCGGGTTGGGCGTGTCCTTCCGGATGTCGACCAGGCCGTAGTAGCCGGAACTGAGGGCGTTGGCGTGGTCGGCGCGGTGGCTGGCCACGTCGGGGCGGTCCTTGGGGTAGACGAGGCGGTTCTCGGTGAGGACGCCCGTGGTGGCGCTGAGCTGCGCGATGGTGCGGCCCACCCCGAAGATCCAGCCGGTGAGGCGAAACTTTTCGTAGCCGGCATTGATCCAATAGCCGGGATTTTCGATGTGGCCGATGAAATGGTCGCCGATGATGACATCGCTGGTGGGCGTGAGGATGTCCTGCAGGACCGAGTCCGTCTCGCGGCAGAGTTCGCCCCAGGAGGCGCGGTGAAAATGACGGTAGAGATAGTGGAGGGTCTGATGGACAACGACGGCGCGGAGAACCAGCGGGGGTTTCGTGGCGTCGGCCGGCAGGGCCGAGGTGTCGAGCGCGGTGCGGAAGAATTCCCGCCATTGCGTGCCATCGTGCCAGTCGAGGGCCAGTTCACGGGCTCCGCGCCAGGCCTGCACGCGCTGGATGAAGCCGGTCCGCAGGGCTTTCAGCGAACCCCCGAAGGTTTGCTGGGTATCGGGCCGCTCCAGGCCGTAGATGCCCAGCCGGGGGCAATCGTCCACCCGGGCGCGGATATCGACGCAATCCACCGCTTCGCCGGGATAGAGCCATCCGACCACGTCCAGATCCGCCTGCGCGGGCCGCCAGCCGGCGGGACGGTCGAGGTGGAAGGTGGGAGCCGGGGCAGTCATGCGATAAAGGTCGGAAATTAAGCGTTGGTCGCGGCAGGGGAGTAAAGCCTGTTCCGGCCGGATCCGCGCGGGCAATAATCGGGTTGGCAAGGGATGGGCGATGACCTTGCCTGCCCTGATGGAATCCCCGGCCCCAGCCCAGCAGCCTTCGCGGCTGGAAAGCCGGCTGGCGATCGGCATTTTTCTGCTCTGCCTGCTGTTCAATTTCTGGGGGGTGAAGGTGGGTTGGACGAGCAAGAACCTGCCCGGGGGCGAATTCCGCCAGGCGCAGACCGCGCTCTCGGCCTATTGGATCAAGGCCGGGAAAGATTTCTCCCTGGCCTACCCGACGCCGGTGGTGGGCAAACCGTGGTCCATCCCGATGGAGTTTCCGCTCTACCAGTGGACCGTGGTGGTGACGGGCAAGCTCACCGGCTGGAATCTGACCAAGGCCGGCCGGGCCGTGAGCATCGCCTGTTTTTATCTGTGTCTGCCGGCGATATTCCTGCTGCTGGCCCGCTGGCGGGTGGCGCCCGGGCGCCGCTGGCTGGTGCTGGCGGTGGTGCTGACCTGTCCGTTGTACATATTCTATTCGCGGGGATTTCTGATCGAGACGATGGCGCTGCTGTTCGGCCTGTGGTTCTGGGTGGCGTTTGAGCGGTCGGTGGCGGAACGCAGCAAGGTCTGGCTGGTGCTCGCGGTGCTGGCGGGCACGGGGGCGGGGTTGGTCAAGGTGACCACGTTCATCCTCTACCTGCTGCCGGCGGGCTGGTGGGCGGTCACGCGGTTGTGGGCGGTGCGGAAGGCCGGGTGGAAGACCGAGCTCGCCTGGATGGCCGCCGCGGTCGTGCTGCCGTTTGGCGCCACGCTGTGGTGGTTGGATTTCGCGGACGCCACCAAGGCGCTGAACCCGCTCGGCATCGTCTTCACCTCGGCGGGATTGAGGGAATTCAACCTCGGCACCAACGCGACGCGGTTTTCGCCCGGGTTGTGGGCGACCAAGGCGCGCATCGTGAGCGAACAACTGACCTGGCTGCCGGGCATCCTCTTCTGCGGCGTGCTGGTGGCCGTGGCGGGCCGGACCCGCTGGCGGGAAATCGCCGCCTGCGCGGCCTGCTTTGCGTCGGTGCTGGTGATCTTCCCGGTGCTCTACGCCTATCATGATTATTACTACGTCGCCAACACGGCCCTGCTGCTCGTGGCGATGGGGCTGGCGCTGGTGGCGCTGGCCGAGTCCCGGGTTTCACGGTGGGTGGTGTATGGCGCCGTCGGTCTGGTGCTCGTCGGCCAGGGCTGGCGCTACCTGGAGTGGTATTACCCCGGCCAGCGGGCCATCAGCCAGGGCGGGGATGGCCTGACCACTTCCTTGCGCACCCTGACGAATTCCACCGATGTGATCGCGGTGCTGGGCCAGGACTGGAATTCGATGACCCCCTATTATGCCCAGCGGCGGGCGGTGATGTTTCGCGATGACATTGCGCGGGACCGCGACCGGGTGGAGGAGGCACTGGCCAAGTTGGAAGGGGAGAAGATCGGGGCGCTGGTCATCGTGGGGGAACCCGACGGTGCGGAATGGCTCATTGACCGGGCCGTGGCGCGCGGCATCGGGCCCATGCCGCTCTATGTCTGGCGCAACGCCCGCGTGTTTCTGCCCGAGGCCCGGCGCACCGAGCTGCTTTACGCCCTGCTCGAAAATCGATTTCACGAGGTGGGGCTTGCACCCGGGGTGAAAGTTCCCGCGGAAAACCTGTCGGGCCGGTGGATCGAAATGGCAGCGGTGCATCGCTGGCAGCGCGAGCCGTTTGTCGGTATGCAGCCGCAGCCGGTGAGGTTTTTCGCCAGTTTTGGTCCGGCGATGGATGGCTCCAGCGGGCAACCCCTGTATGGGGCGCATCCGGTCACCCGGCTCATTTTTTCCCTGTCCGCCGGAGCCCACACGCTGCGCAGCACCCTGCAAATGCCGCTGGATGCCTACCGGCTTGATTTGCCGGATGGGGAAACCACGGACGGGGTTGAGGTGAGCCTGTTTGCCTTGGGCGCGAACGGAGCAAGGCGCCCGCTCGCCACCCGCTACTTCAATCCGCGCCATGATCGCGAGGACCGGGGCACGATGCGGCCGCTGGAGTTTAGCTTCACCCTGCCGGTGGCCGGGGAGGTGGAGTTGTATTTCGGCCCGGGTCTCTCGGGCCGCGACACGCGCGACTGGATCAGCCTCGGCCCGCTGAAAATCGAGTAGCCGGCTGGGCCTTCAGCAAAATATCGGAGGCAACGTGGCGGTTATAGGCCGGGGTTTATCCCCGACCTCAGGTGATCGATTGTCGGGCAGGAAGCCCGACCGACACCAAACCGGCCCCCCCAAGATCGACTGAGCGGAAAGGGGCCAGACCCTATTCGAGGAAGCCGGCGGCGGAGCGCCGGATGCCTTCATCGAGCGCAACCTGCGGCCGCCAGCCGGTCGCCTCGGTGAGCCGGCGCGAGTCGAGCCGGCTGTCCTGCACATCCCAGGCTGGGGCCGGGGTGGTGGTCGTGATCATTTTCTTCCCGGTGTGCTTTTCGACCAGGGCGATGATCTCGTGCACGCTGTGGGACTCTCCTGAGCTCAGGTTGAAGGTGCCGGTGAGGCGGCGCGCCACCACCTCGCCGAGGGCGGAGAGGAAATCCGTGTAATAGATGAAATCCTTCCGGGCGTGCCCGTCGCCCCACAGGGTGAGGGGCCGGCCTTCGACGGCGCTGCGGACGGCGTGGGGGATGATGCCTTGCACGCGCCCGGTGGGCACGGGGTAGCCATAGGGATTGGAGATGCGCAGGATGGTGCACGGCAGGCCGTGACGGACGGCAGCCTGCCCGATCAGTTGCTCGGCGGCGAGCTTGGCCTTGCCGTACGAGCCGATGGGCTGGCACGGATCACCTTCGCGATTGGGCCGGCCGGGGGCGTTGCCATAAACGGCGCCGCCCGAGGAAAAGAAAATGAAATGGGACCGGCTCGCGACGGCGGCTTGCAGCAGCCTTTCCAGCAGGGGCAGATCGTGCTGTTGCTCAGAGCCGGGACTCTTCTCCGAGGTGGCGGGCAGGGTGCTCCAGGCGAGATGCAGCAACGTGTCCGTCTCCCCGAGGGTGGTTGGGTGGGTCAGCACCTCCAGCGGGTGAAAGCCGTTGCCGCCACCTCGCGAATAGAGCATGATCTCATGCGCCGGGGCCCGGAAATAGTCTGCCATCAGTGCGGCCAGGCGGCCGCGACCACCGGTGACATGAAGACGATTCGGCGGGGAGCCAGTCATGACAATTGTCCGGTTCTCAGGTGAACTTCAGCTTGCGCGCGGCGAAGAGCACCATGCGGAGGAGAAGCCAACCGTGGCTCCAGCGCTGGATGTTGGTGGTGCCATAGGTGCGTTCCTTGTAGCGGATCGGCACGTCCGCAATCTTCAGGTTGAGCTTGGCGGCGCCAAAGAGCAGGTCGAAGTCACCGAAGGGATCAAAGTCACCGAAGTAGGCGCGGTTGGCGGCGATTTTCTCATAGTGGGCGCGGCGCAGCACCTTCGTGCCGCAGAGCGTGTCCTTGACCGGCTGGCCGAGCAGCCAGGTGAAGATGAGGCCGAAGGTCTTGTTCGCGCACAGGTTGAGGAACTGCATCGCCTCCTTGTCCATCGGGTAGACCAGCCGCACCCCGTTGGCGAACTCGGCCCGGCCGCTGGCCAGCACTTCGTAGAATTTCGGCAGCTCCTCGGGGGGCATCGTCAGATCGGCGTCAAGGATCATGAGGATGTCGCCGGTGGCAGCCGCGAAGCCCAGCCGCACGGCGTCACCCTTGCCCTTGCCGGTTTGTTGCATGATCTTGATTTTCTGATCGGGATGTTCGCGCTGCACACGCTGGATCTGCTCCCAGGTGTCATCCTTGGAATGGCCCTCGACGAAGATGAGTTCGGTGCCGGCGCCCATTGCGGGCGTGCGGCTTGCGGCGGCGGCGATGTTGCCGGCCTCGTTGCGCGCTGGAATGATCACGGAGACGGTCGGTTGGCTGGCGGCGGCACCCCGGACGGGTCGGGCGGAGATGAAGATGGTGAGGCAGAACCACTGGAGCAGCGGGGCGAGCCACCGGTTCACCAGGGTTTCCAGTCCGAGCAGGCGGAGGGGTAGCAGCAGCCTGTTCTGCTGGCTGATCGGACTCCAGCCGGCCAGGTGGAGCAGGTTGATGACGTCCGAGGCGGCCAACCAGCTGCTCTGTGGTTGCCGGCTCTTAACGCCGAGTGAGGTGGCGAGTGAGAGAAAGGGCCGCCAGAGGGAATTGTGGAAATTCACGAAGAGCCGCGTGTCCGCGTGGGCGACAGTCTGCAGCTGCTCGAGCAACCGCTGCACATCGGCGGCAAAGTTCATGGTGTCGGAGATGACGATGCAGTCGAAGTGTCCCGTGAGTTCCAGCGCTTCGCCGGCCTGCACATGGAACTCGCCATCGGGTACCCGCGCGCGGGCGGCGTCAACCTGATGGGTGGAGAGATCCACGCCGACCTTGCGCCTGGCCTGCAGCAGCGCGAGCAGCTCGCCTGTGCCACAGCCGATCTCCAGCACCGAGGCACCGGCGGGGATAAGCTGGTTGTAGTAACGGGCCAGCAGGGTCCGGTAGTAGAGCGCCGGGGCCTTGGACTGGGTCGGGGCCGCGTCAAAGAACTCACGGATCTTCGCCAGATGCTGCTGCGTCAGCTCGGAAGGAGCGGGCATGTCAGGAATTCTCCTTTTCCAGGACGATGAGCAGGCGGGCGGCGCAGAGCCGCGGGAAGGGGCTGGTAAGAAAGTCGATGGCCCGCATCAGGCCGTGGAGAAAGCGACCGCCCAGCTGCGGGCCGGAAAAGCCCCCGGAAGCGAAATAGTTGAACGACGTGAGCGGGCTGAGTTCGCGGAGCCGCCAGCCCTTGAGCCGGCCCTGGCCTTCGCCCCACCAGAAAAGCCGGGTCGCGGAACCCTGGGCGGCGTAGTAGTCAGCGTCTGCGGCCGAGAATCCCGCCGGGGCCTCCCACGTGATGGGATCCTTGACCGCGACGGGTTCGTGGTGGAAGAAATGATAAACCAACCGGCCTACCCAGCTGGCGGCGGGTTCGAACAGGATCAGGCGTCCGCCCGGCGCGAGCACGCGGTGAAATTCATTCAGGGCCGTGCCCGGATAGCGGAGGTGGTGCCACACGTCGAACAGGATGAGATGCGAAACGGAATCCGTGGCAAAGCTCAATTGGTAGCAATTTTCCCGGCGATCCAGCCAGGCGTTGGGAAACAAGTCGGTCGTGACGCACTGCGGGATGATTTCCTTGATCCGGCCCATGCCGGAACCGAGTTCGACCACCGGGCCGGGCACCTGCGGCTCAAGGCGCGTGGCGATCAGGCGGTAGAAATCGTGATACACTTCCCGCAACATGGGCTTGCGCTGCCAGGCCTCGCGGTTGCGTTGGATTTCGATATTGTGCTGCTCAAGGGGGAGCGCGGCGCTGGTCGTCATAGGTCTGGGCCGGCCGCCATTGGGTGAAATCGCGGGCCGGCATGACAAGCCCATAAAACCGGCGCGGACGGGACGAGAGGCATTAGCGCGGCACCAAGACCTGATAGAACCTGGCCAGGGCCTCCGCGCTGCGGGGCCAGCTGAAGTGCTGCTCCGCGAAGGCGAGGGCGCCTGAGCTGAGCCGGTCATAAAGCGCGCGGTCGCGGCGCAGCTCCGTGACGGCGGCCGTGATGCCGGCGGCGTCCGCCCGCTCCAGCACGTAGGCGTCGACGCCGTGGCGGACCGACGTGCCGAGGTTGGTGCGCGGCAACACCACGGGCCGGCCGATCGAGAAAAACTCCGGGAGCTTGGACGGGAACCGGTAGTCGTTGAAGGCATCCGCCCGCCCGGGCTGGACGTAGATATCGGCCAGCGCCAGCAGCGGCGGCAGGTGGTGATGATGCAGGATCTGCCCGAGGGAAAGGACATGCGGGGCGACGGTGGCGGCCAGGGGACCGAGGAAGTCCACCTGATCGAGGCCGGTGCGGATCAGCTTCACGGGCGTGCCGGCCTGGTTGAGCTGGAGCACGGCGAGGTAGAGTTCGCGTACTTCCGCGGCGTTGGCGGCATGCACGTTGCCGTGGTAGAAAAGCACCATTTCCCCGGGGACCGTTTCAAGCGGACGGCGGAAATCATCCGGCCGGGGCCGCGCATGGAACCAGCGGGCGTCCGCGGCGGGCCAGACCGTGTGGCACGGCCGGCCGGCCGGGGCCAATTCGCGCAACTTGTCGATGATCACCGTGACCGCGTCCGCCCGGGCGAGGAATTCACGTCCGTGATGGGGATGGGTCAAGTCGGCGGGCACGAGCCGGGCGAGTTCGGCGGCGGACATCTTTTCCAACTCGGCGACCGTGCGTCCCAGCGAGAGGGCCAGGATTTCCTGCTCGTTGTCCTCCAGGTGCACGACGACCCGCGCGTCGTGGCGGACGCGGAGCTTCTCGGCCAGCGCGCGGACATTTTCCCGGGTGGTCCAGACGTGGATGATCTGCGGCCCACGGCCACTGGCGAAGATTACGCCGGATTCCGCCTCGCGGTGGAGCAGGCCGCGGAAGCGGGGGGTCGCGTGGTGGGCCAGGGTCTCGAGGTCATGCGGCACGGCGACGGCGCAAGCATGGCCGGCGAGGCACAATTCATTAGCCAGGGCGGCCACGTGCAGTGCGCTGTTCGAGGCAAAGCTGCCGGGCAGCAGGAAAAGCACGTTAAGCGGCCGGTCGGTTTTCACCGGTGGCGGTTGCGGTCTGGCGTGCTGGGCGTTGGAAAGCGGGATCCGGGTCGCACCGAAATTGATCCGTGCGTCGTGGTTCTCGTCGGTGGCGACGTCGATCTGCAGGAGGGTCCGGGCGAGGGCCACCGAGCCGTCGGCCAGTCTGGCCCGAAGACGCAGCGGGCCGCGCCCGGCGGAGAGGATCACCTTGCTCTTGAAACCGGACCGGGCGGCGTGCGGTGAATCCGGATAGGCGAGCGGTACGTCGGCCCGCGGGCGATTCAAGGTGCAGGAGATTTCCTGATGACCGTAGCGCAGGGTCAATTCCTGCACGGCTTGGCGCGGATCCATGGCCCAGCCTTCGACATGGACGCGTTTGCTCACCTTGCCTGTTTGGACGGGGGCCTCGATGCCGGCGGCGAAGGGTCGGGCCTCGACCACCAGGCTCAGGGTTTTGAAGCATTCCCAGGAGCTGTCGGGCAACTGCGCCTCGCAGCGGGCGAGATAAACCCCTTCGGGCAGGCGGCCTTCAAGAGTGAAACCGCAGCGGGCCGCCGCCGGTTCACGGGGCAGCAGAGCGGGCAGATCAGGGCGCTTGTTCCGGCTGGTCAGGGACAAATTGCCTGCGGTGGTCGCCAGGCGCACGACCGGAGGCTCGGCCAGGCCCGCGATCAGGCTCCAGCCTGAGATCGAGACCACACCGGCGCGGGCCCGGAGTGGGCGGGGACTCTCCACCGCGCCGAGCAGCCGGTATGCCCCGGTCCCGCTCATGGATTGGGGCCGCCGACAGTGCGCTCGAGGGAGCGGAGCCAGGTGGTCCAGCGCCAGCTGCGGGAGCCTTTCATGGCGCGCTGCTCGGCATCGAGTTGATTGATGCGTTCCAACCGGGTGGCGGATTCCGTCTCGGTGGTGCGAAATTCGGCGGTCAGGGCGGAAATCCGGTCGAGCTGCTGCCGGCTGCCTTCGGCCTGCAGATGGGCGAGGGTCTGAAGCTGTTCAATTTCCCCCAGCCAATTGGTCTCACGCGCCGCCAGCGCGGCCACCTCGCCGCGGGCCGCGGTCAGGGCTTCATTGGTCACGTGCTGCATGTGCCGCATATGCTCAAACTGGGCCTGCAGGTCGGACCGGACCTTTTCAAGGTGGGCGGCTGCCTCAAGCTTCTGGTCGGCGAGGTCCTGGGCGGCGGTGAGGAGCTTTTCCAGTTCCGCCAGCTTGGGGGTCATTTCATCCCGCGTGTCCTCCAACTCCATGATGCGTACCTGGGCCAGGATGAGCTGCTGGCGGAGGAGGTTCAGCTGGTCAGCCGGCGCGGCGGGATCGGGCTTCATGGCTGCGCACCATCAAGCCGCGCCCCCGGGCGGATGTGAAGCCAATTGTCCGGTCGCCGGCCGGTTCAGAGCCGGTAACCGGCCGCGGCGGCGTCGTGGGCGAACATCTTCACCGTGTCGAGCGACAGATCGCCCAAATCCATCCCGAGCAGCTTGGCGGCCTTGGCGAGAATGTCGTGCTGGACGGTCACGATATGACAGCCGCTTTGCTCGGCCTGCACGATATTGAGCACCTCGCGAACGCTGGCCCAGAGCAGTTCCGCCTTGGGCTGGCCGGCGAGGATCTGCCGGCTTTCGCGCATGATGGGCATCGGATCCACGCCCGTGTCGGCGATTCGGCCGGCGAAGAGGGAGACCACCGACGGCACCTTGGGATCGAGGACGGCCGCCACGGTGCGAACCTGCTCGAGGGTGAGCATGGCGGTGATGTTGAGCTGCACGCCTTGTTGCGCCAATTCGCGGATCAGCGGGATGGCAGTCTCCTGGCGGGTGTTGGTGATCGGGATCTTGACATAGACGTTGCGGCCCCAGCCGGCGATCTTGAGCGCCTGACGTTTCATCTCGGGGAATTCGTCGGCGAAGACCTCGAGCGAAATGGGCTTGGCCGTGACGGTCTGCAGGATGTCCCGGGCGAAGGCCTCGTAATCCTTGATGCCCGCCTTGTTCATCAAGGTCGGATTGGTGGTCAGGCCCTTGATGTAGGGTTTGGCGTAGAGATCCAGGATGCCGGCCTTGTCCGCCCCATCGGCGTAGATCTTGACCTTGAGGGTGCTGAGGCTCGGCTTGGGGTCCGTCATTTTGTCAGCAGGTTGCGGGCAAGGATGATGCCGACGGCTTGGGGAAAGGTCTGGACCGTGAAATCCGGTTTTTGGCGCAGCGGCTCCTGATACCCATAGTTGATGAAGATCGTCTGACAACCGGCATTTGCCCCGCAGTCCACATCCCGCCAGCGGTCGCCGATCATCCAGCTCTGCCCGAGATCAAGGTCAAGCGCCGCGGCGGCCCGGTGCAGCATGCCCGGGGCCGGTTTGCGGAATTCCGATGGCGGATGGGTGTCACCGGAATCGTAGCAGACCTCGATCCGGGCGATCTCGGGAATCAGCTTTCGCAGGTGGGTGTGCATGGTCTCGACCGAGGCCTGCGACAGCGTGCCCCGGCCGACGTCGGGCTGGTTGGTGGCGACGACCAGCACATAGCCGGCGGCGTGCAACTGGCGGCAACCCTCGGCGGTGCCGGGCAACAGGTGGAATTCCGCCACCGTGGCCGGCGGGTAGGGCTTGGCGTCACGGACCAGTGGCGCGTTCAACGTCCCATCGCGGTCGAGAAAGACTGCGCGCTGCTTGCTCATGGGCACAGCGGTGGATCAGCGAGTGCTTTCCCACTTGGTCGGATTGACCTTCAGATCGGGATGCGAGACGAACAGGTGCCAGATGACGGCCTGGAACGCCTCGGAGTGGGGCGTGACATTGGCCGGATTCACCGTGGGCACGATGACGCAGGCGTCAGCGTGGGTGGCGGTGTAGCCGCCGTCCCGGCCGACGAGGCCAATGACGCGGGCACCGACCTGTTTCGCCAGCTGAATGGCCGAGATGAAGCCGGCTGACACATTCTTTTCCAGGTTGCCGCCACCGACGGATAGAATCATGACGCAGTCCTTGGTGTTGAGCCGTGAGCCGCGCAGCCATTCGACAAACACGCTGGCCCAGCCGTCGTCGTTGGTGCGGGCCGTGAGCTCCGCGACATTGTCAGTCGGAGCATAGCATTCGAGACCGGCGATCTTGCGGAAATCATTCACGGCGTGCGAGGCGTTGGCGGCACTGCCGCCGACGCCGAGGATGAAGAGCCGGCCGCCACGGGTGCGGACGCCAACCAGCTCGCGCACGCATTTCTCGCAGTCGGCGGGATTGAGCTTCGCGACAATCTCGGCCGTTTCCCTCAGGTGCTGGATGGAGTAGGACATGGGAGATGAGGCTTGAGGTGTGAGGTAAGAGGCCAGAGGAGGCGAGTCGGAAGCCGGTGGATTTTCCTCAAGCCTCAGGCCTGATACCTTTTGCCTGCCGGCG